>NZ_JAAKGQ010000036.1:0-36543 GCF_011043515.1 Sphingobacterium sp. SGL-16
CTGGATTGTATATTATAATGGATATTACCATTTAATGATATCATTGCCGAAAGTAAATAGCATTAATGCGATTAGGATAAAGAATCCAATCATTTGAGCTGTTTCCAAAAACTTATCGCTCAAAGGTTTTCCTTGAATCATTTCTACCAATAAGAACACCACGTGACCGCCATCCAACGCTGGAATTGGCAATAGATTCATAAAGGCTAATGCCATAGAAAGCATACCTACTAGGTTCCAAAAACGTGTCCAATCCACTTCATCACCAAACATTTTTGCAATACCTACTGGTCCAGAAAGTGCTTTATCCGCTCTTACTTCTCCTTTGAAGATCTTTCCAAAACCTTTGATATTATCTGTGATTACTGAAAATGCTTTTGAAACACCCAATGGTAATGACTCAGAGAAAGAATACTCGCGCATAACAACAGGTAAGTTCGAGAAACCTAATTTGCTAGACGTATCAGCAGCAGCTATCAATTGTAGTGAATCCGTTCCTCTAATAATATCCAATTTGATTTCTTTTCCTTTATTTTTAGCAACCTCATTTTGAAATTCATCCAGACGTTCTACCGTCACACCATTAATGGCTATGATACTATCCCCTTTCTTAAGCCCCATTTTCTCAGCACGCGTATCTTCCGCAACCGTGTCAACAGGCAACATTTTGAAAATCGGTGTTACAAACTCATTTTTCTTATGATCAGCTACATCATTCAACATCGTTGAAGGCAAGGTAATATCTACAGTTTGACCTTGGCGTTCTACTTTCAATACCGCATCTCCCATTAACACTTCAGAAGTCATTAAATCCTTCATAAATAAATTGGCAGGATTACCGTTCACAGAAAGAATTTTATCTCCTTCTTTTAATCCAATCTTTTCACCAATAATACCAGGTTTAACACCCCAAAGTTTGGTATTATCAAAGTCTGAATCGCCATATTTGAACACCAACATCCAGAATACTAAAATACCTACAATCACGTTCACGATAATACCACCCAACATCACTATAAGACGCTGCCAAGCTGGTTTCGAACGAAATTCCCAAGGTTTCGGTTCTTCTTTTAATTGCTCCGTATCCATCGATTCGTCCACCATACCCGCGATTTTAACATAACCGCCCAATGGCAACCAACCAATACCGTATTCGCAATCTTTATATTTGAATTTGAATAATTTTACGCCCCAAGCATCAAAAAATAAATAAAACTTCTCGACCTTAATCCCGAAAGCTCTCGCGGCTAAGAAGTGTCCTAATTCATGTAATATAATCAAAATAGATAAAGCCAGAATAACCTGACCTACCATTACCAATGTTCCCATTTAACTCTTTCTAATTTATTGTTTTAATTTGTTGATTAAATCTCGTGCCACTATCCTACTTTCCATGTCATATGCAATATAATCATCCAAACTTAAGTTGTTTGTATTTTTTATATGACATAATGTCTCCTCTAGAATGTTGGACATTCCCAAAAATGACACTTTATCTTCTAGAAATGCTGCAACAGCTGTTTCATTAGCAGCATTCAGCACACAGCAACGGTTTCCTCCTTCCGCTAATGCATCAAAGGCCAACTGAAGATTTCTAAATGTATTTAAATCTGGCTTTTCAAAAGTGAGATTTCCATAATCCATGAAATCAAAACGTTTGAACGTATTTTTATAGCGTTGCGGGTAAGTCAAAGCATATTGAATAGGCAGTTTCATATCTGGCAGTCCCATCTGGGCTTTCATTGACCCATCTTCAAACTGTACTATAGAATGTACAATAGATTGTGGATGCACAATCACATCAATTTGATTTATATCCAAGTCAAACAACCATTTAGCCTCTATCACTTCAAGTCCCTTATTCATTAAAGAAGCCGAATCAATTGTGATTTTGGCACCCATAGACCAATTTGGATGTTTTAAAGCTTGTGCTTTTCTAACATTCGCTAATTGTTCTCTTGACCAACCTCTAAACGGGCCTCCTGATGCTGTAAGATAAATCTTTTCAATAGGGCTAGGCTCACCTACTAAACATTGGAAAATAGCCGAATGCTCTGAATCTATAGGCAACATCTTAACATTGTGTTGCTTCACTAGCCTCATAATGAGTTCACCACTCACCACCAATGTTTCTTTATTAGCTAACGCAATATCTTTTCCACAAGTAATGGCCTTCACTGTAGGACGCAAACCCGCGGAACCTACAATAGCATTTAAAACCACATCAATCTCTTCAAGCTGTACAGCTTCAACCAATGCCTCTTCTCCAGATAGCACTTTGATCGAGGTATGCGCTAGCGCATCTTTTACTTTTTTATAAGCGACTTCCGAAACGATAATAACAATTTTAGGATTAAATTCCAAAGCTTGTTGAATCAATGTATCTGCATTATTGCTTGCTGTAAGTACAGATATTTCAAATTTATCAGGGAATTCTCTCGCAACATCTAAAGCCTGCGTACCAATACTTCCTGTCGAACCTAATATGGCAATATTCTTTTTCTCCAAAACTTCCCCTTATTCTTTTATATTATATTTTTCAATAATTCAGGATCGTAACTTCCTTTATATTCTTTTATCATGCCTACATACGCCACCGCCAACACTAAACTCACTGATGGGATAATAACGAATGTATTGACAGCACTCATTATTTTCGCAAAAATACTATAGTCCATATATTCGAAAACCATCTGTCCAAGATATGTAGATGCTAATAAAGCCATCAAGATAAGTAAATTGGTGGTATTTCCTCGCGTAAAAGCTATACTTAATTTGATTGAACGGACAAAACTGAAATTATTTTCTAAAATAAAAAACGGGAAAAATGAAATACGAATAAGCACAAACATCATGATTATCCCTGTCAATAAAGGATTTATCTCGTAAGAGATCGTATCCATATCGATTCCCATATACAACAAAGGCATACATACAATAGAGCACAACAAGTACACCACTCCAGTGATAAAGGAATAACTTAGCAACCCTAAAATAAAATGGATAAACTGCTTAGTCGAAGGAATGTAATTTCTCAATGCAGTCTTCTCGATATTATTAGCTAAGAGGATAGCTCTTTTTATTAAAACAAGTTGAAGACCAAAAAACAATGTCACAAACACCAACAATAATACGAACCTAATGCCACTACCTGTCAAATCGCTCAGATAGAGTGCCAAATAAGTAGATAAATTGTTAGTGACAAACAACAAAAAACACAACCCCGCAACAGATATATAGTGTTTCTTCAAAATATTCAACGCGCGAAAAAACACATCATTAGCACGAAAAGTACTTTCTTTTAAAAATTCTAACATGTTGATTAATAATACTGCAAAGATGATATATTTTTTGCATTACATCAACGAAAATATTTTAGATTGTAGAGTTTATTATCCACAATTCTATTAATTGCCAACATTATTATTGAAGAAAACAGAAAGGCTTCGTAATCACGAAGCCTTTCTGGTATAAACCTTAGTTAAACTCTTTTGGAACAGGACGTTCTAATAAATTTTGATAATAGAAACGAACGCGTTCTTTAAAGTCGTACTTTAATTTTGAACGGTTCCATCCATGTCTACTTCCTGGATAAATCATCAATTCGAAATGCTTGTCTCGATCTGTCAACGCGTCTACCAATTGAATAGTATTTTGCATGTGCACATTATCATCCATATCGCCATGTAAAATACGCAAGCCTCCTTTGTATTTATCTACATAAGTAAGTATGGAACCATTTTTATAACCATCAGGGTTATCTTGTGGCGTATCCATCCAACGTTCTGTATAATGGGTATCATACAAATCCCAGCTTGTCACGGGAGCACCAGCAATTCCATAATCGAAATAATCAGAACCTTTGGTCAATGCCAAACAAGTCATATAACCACCATAACTATGTCCTGTGATCAACAATTTATCTTTTTTAACCCAAGACTTAGCTTTTAACCATTTCGCTACAGTAATGTAATCTACTAATTCCCAATTACCCAAATTACGATGCATCCACGCGACACCTTGTTTTCCAAAATGACCTGAAGCTCGATGGTCACATTCAATTTGAATTATCCCTTCATTCGCCCAGTGCTGCGACATGCCTCCATAAGCACCTGATGAGGTATTTTTCCATGTATTTCTTACCGTCCCTGCATCTGGCCCACCATAAATACTCATAATTACAGGGTAAGATTTACTTTCATCAAAATCTACAGGATAAGTAATAATAACAGGCAGATCAAATTTTCCATCATCCGATTTAATAGTAAAATAGTCTGTTTTACCTATTTTATATTTCTCAAAATCAGCAGACTTAGCATCAGCCAATTCTTTCAACACTTTACCTTTGTTATCTACTAAAGAAACTTTTGAAGGTGTGCTTACATTAGAATAGGTCGTTATAAAGTAATTACCATTCGGCGAGACAGAAACTTGGTGGGTATAATCACCAAATGTCAATCTTTTCAAATTCTTACCAGAATAATCTACACGGTATAAATCCGAGGTAGCCGAATTTTCCTTGCGCGCAGTGAAATAAACTACTTTAGATTTTTCATCTACCAATTGCAGTTTTGTCACTTGCCACTCGCCAGAAGTTAAAGGGTTCACTAACTTTCCATCCAACGTGTACAAGTAATAATGCGCCCAACCTGTCTTGTCAGATTTCAGAATGTAATGTTTATTATCTGCTAAGTATGTAATTCGCTCATCGTGATCTAGATTAATCCAGGAAGGCTGTTCTTCGTTGTAAATCTCCTTTTTTGCACCAGACAAAGGATTGACATTGTAAAATTTCAAATTAGTCTGGTCGCGATTCATCCATTGCACCATGATAGTTTTGCTATCATAACTCCAATACGGCTCTCCAAAATATTGGTCATCCTTCTCATTGAAATCAGCCCAAACAATATTCTTATCTTCTACTTTCACAAAACCCACCTTCACTTCCGGATTACTCTGTCCTGCTTTTGGATAGCGCGTTTGCTCTAAATAACCATTTTGTCCTTTAGAACCATAAATTGGAAACATTGGAACTTTCGTGTCGTCAAAACGCATAAAAGCAATTTGCTTGCTGTCCGGAGACCACCAAAAAGCTCTATAATTGGTTGGTCGTCCTAAGATTTCTTCATAATATACCCATGAAGACCAACCGTTGTATATAACATCCGTACCGTCCGTAGTGTATTGTGTCTCCTTCTCATTCTCTACTGCCACACTGAATAAATTACTCTGACGCGTGAAAGCCACATATTTTCCATCAGGAGACAAGGTTGGATTTTGCTCTGGTACCTCTGGAGAATTTGTCAGTTTCTTCTCTTGACCATTCACAAATTGAATGTAAAGATCATTATCACGAGAAAAAACTTTGGTACTTTTAATCTCGGTGGGAACATAAATTTCTCTATATCCAGTCTTCACATGTACTTTGTAAGTACGATTTTCTTCTCTATTGTATTCTAAAAAATGGTCATTATCAGCCCATCCTGAATAACCATTAATTGGCTTAGTAACAGTATTTACTCTACCCCAAGCTTCATCAAAGCTTAATCTCTGCTGAGCAATTGACTGCGATCCGATAAACAACAGTCCAATTACTGCTAAATTAGTCCAACGTTTTGTCATATAATATCATCTATAGTAGGTACGAAAATAAAGGTTAAGAGTATAATTGGCACACAATTATTGTAACAACTTTAAAATCAAAAAAGCCACTTCATGAAGTGGCTCGAATATCTTGATTAGGTTTTTGTATTAGAAAGAAAAATTATCTTTTGCTACAAACTCACCGCTATTTTCATAAGCAGAATCCTCTTGACTTGGTTCGTATCTTTTTTCTACGACTTCTTGGTTTGATTTGATGTATTCCACCACTTCTGTCAATCCCTCTGCGAACTTTTCAAAATCTTCTTTGTATAAGAAAATTTTATGTTTGATAAACTGACCATCTTCAAAACGCTTTTTGCTCTCTGTAATAGTCACATAATAATCATTCGATCGTGTTGCTTTTACATCAAAAAAATAAGTACGTTTTCCAGCTCTCACCTTTTTTGAAAATACTTCTTCACGTTCTTTGTTTTCAAAATCTCCCATTAGTCTAGTAAGTATTTAAGTTTAAATCCTATATTTTAATGTCATAAATATATAATATATCTTATGAAAGAACCAAATTTTTTGCAAAAAATAATTATTTTTTATTAATAAAGATTTGAAATCATTTTTTAGAATGTATTTTTACCGATGAAATCAGATACTTTACCGATGAAGCTACCATAAATACCTAATTCTAGTACGTTCAATGACATTAGGTGTTTACTTTTGAGCTATAAAATAAAGAGTAATGGAAAAGTCAACGCATACAAATCAAAACCCGCAAATGCCACCGAGCAATAATAAGTCTTCTACTACTGTAGGTGCTATTATAATACTTTTCGGTGTATTCTTGCTTCTAAATAACTTGGATTTAGGATTCTTATTTCCTGATTGGTTATTTAGCTTTCCAATGATTTTGATTATAATCGGCCTTGTCATCGGTATTAATTCAAAATTTGAGAAAAAATCAGCACTGGTATTACTGACTATTGGTGGTATATTTTTACTTCGCAAGATTTTTCATGATTTCAATCCATTTCAAGTGCTTTTTCCAGCTATTGCCATTGTGATTGGTATATATATAATCAATAGAAATAGAAAAGTACCTACTATCCCTACTCCACCAGAAAATACCAATCCTCCGCACCCAACAGACGAATTTGACTGGGATCGCAGAGTCGTGGATTTGACAGATGGCACAGAAGAAAACAATAGAAATTCGTCGCATGCAAATGCTGGGTATACTGGAACGCAAGAGCAGTTCCAGTATGCTGAAAATTATTTGAAAATCGATGCTATCTTTGGTAACTCGAAAAAAATCATTTTGTCTAAAAACTTTTTAGGTGGTACTATCACAAATATATTTGGCTCATCGGTGATCAATCTTTTACAAGCGGACATTACTCAGCCTGTAGTCATTGATTCATTTCAATTATTTGGTAGCATAAAAATCATTGTACCTCCTCATTGGGTGGTGACTCCTTCTGTTTCTTCTATATTCGGAGATGTAGATGATCGCCGCATAATGATTAATCATCCATACGATGATTCGAAGAAATTATACTTGACCGGAACATCTTTATTTGGTACCGTAACAATAAAAAATAGCTAAGGAAAATGTTTTCGCTCTTCAAAATAAACTCTAAAACAGCTTTAGTCCATTTCAGTGTATGGATTATTTTTGTTTTATACTTTGCCGTTTCTTATTTTCTATTGTGGTGGGAATTTAAACCAATAAAGGTATCGTATATAGAACCACTTATCAGTGCAATAGCAATGGCTTTGTGTTGTTATTTGATATTTAGTTCGATGAAATTCTATAACCCAAGCAAAAAGCAGTACCTCAAAATTATCGGGTTCTGCTTTGCATTGACCATTATGAGCTTGGTAATTTCTATCTTTTGTATCTACCAGTTCTTTGATAGCCCATCTTTAGTCCATTACTATCACAAATTACCCTACAAGTTTATTATCAATTTTTTGGTCTTGTCTTGTATCATGATTATCAATATTTTTTGGAATGTGCAAGAAGAAGCTTTAGAAAACGATAGAAGAAAATTAGAATCCGAGCGCTTGGTACGTGATGCAGAATTATACAACCTTAGACAACAACTTCAACCCCACTTTCTCTTCAATAGCTTAAATTCCATTATAGCGCTGATAGGTGTAAAACCTGATTTGGCTAAGAAAATGACATTCCAACTCTCTGACTTTTTAAGAGGGACGATGCGTAAGGATGATAAACAATTGATTCCGCTGGCGGATGAAATCAAACATTTAGAATTGTATTTAGAGATTGAAAAAGTTAGATTTGGTCATCGTTTAAAGACGCACTTTGAATACGATAACGAACTTTTGCACGCAAAAGTTCCGTGTATGATTATCCAACCGCTTATGGAAAACGCTATAAAACACGGGTTATACAATATTATTGGCGACGTGGATATCAATACGCACATCAGCATGGAACACAATATGCTGACGATTGAAATTACAAATCCATACGATACAGATCAGTTCTATAACAAAAAAGGTACAGGATTTGGGCTTTCAAGTATTCAGCGAAGATTGTTTTTAATTTATAGCCGTACAGATTTATTACAGATCCGAAAAACAGAAAATCAATTCACAGCAATCATAAAAATACCTCAACATGATTAAAGCAATAATTATAGACGATGAGCCTTTGGCTCGGATGATTATACATGAATATCTTCAAAAGGAAAATGATTTTGAAATCGTAGCCGAATGCGGTGACGGTTTTCAAGGTGCCAAAGCGATTCAACAGTTTAAACCAGATATCGTCTTTTTGGATATACAAATGCCAAAATTGACAGGTTTCGAAATGTTGGAAATTTTAGACGAATTGCCTCATATTATTTTCACTACAGCTTTTGAAGAATATGCGTTGAAGGCATTTGAGAAGAATGCTGTGGATTATTTGCTTAAACCCATATCGGAAGATCGTTTCGAACAAGCCATAGCGAAATTTAAATCACTGCATGCTACGAAACAAAAACAACAAGGTGTAAAAGCTTTAAAAGAGGATTTGGATGAAGAAACATTAGAGCGAATCGTGGTGAAAAATGGTACACAAATCAAGTTGATTCCCGTACAACAAATCATCTTTTTAGAAGCTTATGATGATTATGTAAAGATTCACACAAAAGATGGTATGTTCTTGAAAAACAAAACAATGTCTTCTTTCGAAAAACAACTTGATCCAAAACAATTTGTACGCGTACACCGTTCTTTTATCATCAAAGTAGATCAGTTGGCTAAGATAGAACCGATGGAAAAAGAAAGCTACAAAGGTATTTTAATCAGTGGTGACAAAGTAAATATCAGTAAATCAGGATATGCAAGATTAAAACAAACAATTGGCTTATAGCCGATTGTTTGTTAATTTTGCAGCATGAAACGAAAAGCACTACTATTAGTCTGCAACCTTATACTATTAAGTTCATTTGTCTTTGCTCAATCTCCTGTCGAGCGCAGAAATAGAACGGTATATAACCGAATAGAATATTTCATCAATTCCAAACAACCAGACTCTGTATACACTTTAGCTTCGGATGACTTCAAAAGACAAGTTGACCAGCAAGGTTTTGTTAGTATGATTAGAGATCTGGCCAACTACGGAAAGATTTCGAATACAGAACCAGCGTCTTTTTCCAATAACATTGCTGGATATAATTTTATGCTTGGAGCTATAAAAAGTTCCTTGTATTTAGGTGTAGATTCCAATTATAAATTCAATTATTTCCTTTTGCAGCAAGGTCATATTCCGACCAAACGTATGGAAGCTGTAGCATCAAACGTAAATAAACAAAATGCATTGGATCATTACATAGATTCTGTAGCGAATGCGTATTTGGCAAATCCTAACACCAAATCATTAGCGATTGGCGTTATTAATAAAGGAAAAATAAATACATTTTTCTACGGTCAGACTGATGCAGCAGTCAAAGCCTCCCTGCCTGACGGAAATACGCTGTATGAAATTGGTTCTGTAACAAAAGTATTTACGGCTACCCTACTTGCTGATTTAGTGGAACAAGGAACGATCGCATTAGATGATAGCATCGTTAAGTTTTTGCCCGATTCATTAGCGCAGAACCCATTTCTTCAAAAAATAACGTTCAAGCATTTAGCGAATCATACTTCTGGATTGCCTAGATTACCTGATAATTTAGAAAAAGCAGCAAAATTCAACCCTAAAAATCCATATGCAACCTATAGCCGTAAAGATTTATTTCACTATTTGAAAAATGTAAGCAGTGAAAATGAACCAGGTGACAATTTTGAATACAGCAATTTAGGATATGGTTTATTAGGTGAGCTAATTTCGATTATTACGAATAAAACCTACGTACAGAATATTAAAGAAATAATTTCGGATTCTTTAAAACTTCCAAATACGGTAGATAAAGCCAATTTGAAAACACAGAAAATCGTAAAAGTATATAACGAGCAAGGTCAGGAAACCCCAATTTGGGAATGGCAAGCTTTCGCAGGTACAGGTGCGCTGAAATCATCCGTGCATGATTTATTACGTTTTGCGCAGTACCAATTCAAATTACCAGAGACTACTTTGGAAAATGCAATGGCGTTAACTCGTCAATTCACTTTTTATCTTCCGCCAAATACAGATATCGGTTTAGCATGGCATATGAATATGGTCGATGATGTCATCCAATATTGGCACAATGGCGGCACAGGAGGCAGTTCATCATTCATTGGTTTGGTGCCCGACAAAAAATCAGCTATCGTTGTTCTTTCCAATTCTGCTATTTCCGTAGATGAAATTAGCGGAATGATTTTGAGCAAAATTGCCAGCTCTAAATAATTGACAATTGATAAGTCTGTATGCCAATAAAAAGGCAGAAATGATTATATTTGAGAAAATATTATAACTAATAACAACGTGAAAAAACGCATTGCTATTTTTGCTTCGGGGTCAGGATCAAACGCTCAAAAAATCATGGAGCATTTTAAATATTCTGATGAAGCCGAAGTATCATTAGTACTAAGTAACAACCCTGATGCTTACGTACTACAAAGGGCTGATAATTTTGAAATACCTTCACACGTTTTTGATAGAAACGAATTCTATCAAACCGATAATATCGTAGATATATTAAAACGTTTGGATATTGACCTAATCGTATTGGCAGGGTTCTTATGGTTGGTTCCAGAGAACTTGTTAAAAGCTTATCCAAATAAAATCATCAACATCCACCCTGCCCTGTTACCAAAACACGGCGGTAAAGGCATGTATGGTGATCGCGTACACAAAGCTGTCTTGGCTGCTGGTGACGAAGAACACGGTATTACCATTCACTTTGTGAATGAAAACTTCGACGAAGGCGAAGTAATTTACCAAGGTCGTTTCAAAGTAGAAAAAGAGGACACCTTAGAAACCATCAAATTCAAAGGACAACAATTAGAGCACCTACACTACCCAAAAGTCGTAGAGAACTTATTAAAGAAATATCATTAAGAAATCGCACCTAAACGGTGCGATTTTTATGTTTATTAACTTCTATAGTCTCGCTCAAGCCGCGAGGGGCTCATTCTTTTTTCCCTCAAAAAAGAATGCAAAACCGAAAGCTGAAAGCCGAGCTCAGCGAAGCTAAAACTCGTCGCTAGAATCTTTCGCAACAATGTCTCTTCCTTCTTGCTATTTCGCCTAATGAACTGTCCAAGTTGCAATAAGAATGAGAGAAGGGGACTAACATTTCGAAGAGTCTTTATTGACTAATGACGGACTAAAATCTTGCTCCTTCTCTCTTCTGGATCTTTTTAAACTGAACAAAATTATATTCTGTTTAATATTATCCAAATATATTCCTACAAACTTACGATGACGCACAATATGTCTAGTTATAAAAAATTGAACTTATTTAATTCAGCAAATAAATAGCCTTTATTCCTATGAAATCCACACATAAATTTTTACCTTTGCTGCTCCAAATAAAAAACAATGAATCATCCTGTTAAGATTAAAAACGCATTAGTTTCTGTCTACTACAAAGACAATCTAGCCCCACTTATTCAACTATTAAACAAGTACGGAGTTACTTTCTACTCTACAGGCGGTACGGAAGCTTTTATCCGTGACTTAGGTATTGGTGTAGAGCGAGTTGAAGATTTGACTGGCTACCCATCTATCTTAGGTGGTCGTGTAAAAACATTACACCCAAATGTATTTGGTGGTATCCTTTCTCGCCGTCCTTTGGCAGAAGACAAAAAACAAATCGACGAATATAACATTCCAGAAATCGACTTAGTAATCGTGGATTTATATCCATTCGAAGAAACTGTTGCTTCTGGTGCTTCAGAGCAGGACATTATTGAGAAAATAGACATCGGTGGTATCTCTTTGATTCGTGCAGCAGCTAAAAACTTCAACGATGTAGTGATTATTTCTTCGAAAAATGATTATACAGAATTAGAAGAAATTTTAGCAGCGCAAGAAGGAGCTACTACATTAGAGCAACGTAAGTCATTCGCGAAACGTGCTTTCAATACATCTTCACACTACGATACAGCTATTTTCAATTACTTCAACCAAGAAGAACCAATCGAAGTATTCAAACAATCAGAGCAAAAAGCACAAGTATTGCGTTACGGTGAAAACCCACACCAAAAAGGTGTTTTCTTCGGTGATTTGGACGCAATGTTTGACAAATTGAATGGTAAAGAATTATCATACAACAACTTGGTAGACGTAGATGCGGCTGTAGCTATTATCGACGAATTCCAAGAGCCTACTTTTGCTATCTTAAAACATACAAACGCTTGTGGTGTCGCTTCACGCGAAACTGTAAAACAAGCTTGGATCGACGCTTTAGCATGTGACCCAGTTTCTGCTTTCGGTGGTGTATTGATTACAAACCGTGAAGTAGATAGAGAAACTGCTGCTGAAATCAACAAATTATTCTTCGAGGTATTAATCGCACCTTCCTATTCTGAAGAAGCTATCGCTATCTTGACAGAAAAGAAAAACAGAATCATCTTACGTCGTAAAGAAGTGAAATTGCCAACTGAGCAGTTCAAAACTTTATTGAACGGTGTAATCTTACAAGATAAAGACAACACAGTAGAAGGTCCTGAACAAATGACTACCGTAACGAAAGTTGCGCCTACTGCTGCACAATTAGAAGACTTGTACTTCGCTAACAAAATCGTTAAACATACGAAATCTAATACAATCGTATTTGCGAAAAACGGTACATTAATCGCTTCAGGTGTGGGTCAAACTTCACGTGTAGATGCATTGAAACAAGCTATCGAAAAAGCAAAAGCTTTTGGTTTTGACTTAGTAGGTTCTTCTATGGCATCAGATGCGTTCTTCCCTTTCCCTGACTGTGTAGAAATCGCTGGTGATAATGGAATCGCTGCAGTATTGCAACCAGGTGGTTCAATCAAAGACAAATTATCTATCGAAATGGCTGACGAAAAAGGTCTTGCAATGGTTACGACAGGCGTGCGTCACTTCAAACACTAAGCTAAGTTTTATTAGGATACAGAAAAGCTCAATCGTAAGATTGGGCTTTTTTTGTTTTATGGAATAGCGAGATATTTTGTATATTGGATTTATAAAAACCAGATGTTGCGTATTCTCTAACATCAAATCCTAAAAACAAAGATGTTCGAAATCTTCAAAAAGCATATAAACAAATTCGCGCAAGTCTCTGACAGTGAGTTTGAAGAAATTAAAAATTATTTTTATACTAAAGATGTTTCTAAAAAAGAAATTCTATTAAAGGAAGGACAGATCTGTAAACATCATTATTTTGTTTTGACTGGCTTGCTAAGAAAGTTTTACATAAATGAGAAAGGTACGGAACAAACAACGGAATTTGCTATAGAAACCTGGTGGATAACTGATAACTTTGCATACGAAAAACATGTTTCTACTGAATTTTATATTCAAGCAGTAGAAAAGTCAACTGTACTTTACATCACTCAAGAAAAACAAGAAGAGCTGTTGAGCAAATATCCAGTAATGGAACGATATTTCCGGTTTATTTACCAACGAGCTTTTGCAGCGGCTCAAAAACGAATTAAATTTCTGTTTTCTTTTTCAAAAGAAGAATTTTATTTACAAGCCGTAAGAAATCATCCTGAATTTGTGCAACGTGTTCCTCAATACTTAATTGCTTCTTATTTAGGATTTACTCCCGAATATCTAAGCGAAATACGCAAGAAGCTTCTTTCTTAAACTAGTTTAAGTTTTTTCATTTACTTATTCTCCAATTTTGTACTAACATATTAAAAGAATAACACAATGCAAAAACGATTTAACATTAAAGAAGTTGCACCAAGTGCACTAAAAGCTATGGTTGGTTTGGAAATTTACCTTGCAAAGGCTTCTATATCCAATACAATCAAAGAGCTAATTAAAATTCGAGCTTCACAACTTAACGGTTGTGCCTATTGTATCAATATTCACACTCAAGACGCCATTAAAAATGGAGAAACTAATCAGCGTATTTTTCTTTTAAGTGCCTGGAGAGAAGCGGAGAATATCTTTACAGAAGAAGAAAAAGCAGTATTGGCAATAACTGAAGAGATTACATTAATTCATCAAAACGGATTATCGGATAAAACCTATTCAAAGGCTATACAGTTTTTTAGTGAATCTCAAATTGCAGATATTATAACAGCTGTAATTACTATCAATCTTTGGAATAGGGTTGTGCTAAGCACACACCTACAAATAGGACAAAGTCTTGTATAAAGATTAATAAAGAATACCCAGGTGTCATCGCCTGTGTATTCTTTTTAAAATGGATAATTCTAATACTTTTACATTTTAGATTTACACACTAGATAAGTTTTCAGTTCTAAAAGTCACAAAAATAAACTAGTATGTGAGTTATATTAGAGTTTAAAATAATGGAACTTTATTAATTACTTTTCCCCAAGATTTGGTAAAAAGAACAGTAACTTAAAAAGTTAGTGCACTTCTTTAAGCACTATTCCTACACCGTCACCCCAAAACTTTGTTGCACTGCCGCAGCCAATTCCTCTACAGGAATGGAGGGCTCAGGTCCGTCCGTTGTTGTCCATACCCGAGTAGTCGGATCAAAAAGTAATTTGTATTGAACTAAGGTATTTTCGGTAACGGTGAAGTTATGTGTCATTGGATCGTACTGCACTTCAAATAATACTTCTTTTCCATTAATTTCTTTGGTAAATTCTCTTCTTAAATTATGATTCATGTGGTGATAAAAATTTTTTAATACATTACTAATGTCAAATATTTTAAACGGAAAAGATTGCAAAATTGTTTTACTCTATAAAAAATATTTATGCCGAGAACTATCCAAATAACCGCACCATCCCACACCTCAGAAAGAATAATAGGAAAAATAGCTTCCGAAAAAGGTATTTTAAGTATCCGCCTACAAAGAGGTATATCCCTTACTCCAGCAGGTGATGTTATATCTGTGGATGTCTTGAGCAACGAAATCCGAAATATAATGGTCGTACTAGAAGATGAGGGTATACTCAA
The DNA here is from genome assembly GCF_011043515.1 of Sphingobacterium sp. SGL-16. NCBI lineage: Bacteria > Pseudomonadati > Bacteroidota > Sphingobacteriia > Sphingobacteriales > Sphingobacteriaceae > Sphingobacterium > Sphingobacterium sp. SGL-16. Next base: position 15,116 of record NZ_JAAKGQ010000036.1, read on the forward strand.
TAATCCGCAGTACTCATTGTCTACATCCACGTCATCGAGTATGCTCAGCAACACACATTCTGAGGCGATTACCACCGACGGTAGCCAAACTATTTGGGAAGAAACCTTGACCACGATAAATGAACAAAGTCAGATGACATACAACAATTTGTTGACCATGGTGCTGTCGGGAATGATTGCTGTATTGGGATTAGCGACCAATGCCATTCATGTCGTCATCGGTGCTTCCCTACTCGCCCCCGGTTTTGGTGCCGTTGTTCGCATTTCATTAGGCTTAGTAAACAAACATACCACTTGGAAACAAGGGCTTAAAGATGTATTTGCAGGTTATGCCGCTTTGCTAATAGGAGCTACAATTACCGCTATCGGTCTAAAGATTACAGGCACGAATGTGTTAATTGGTTCATCATCATATCTTCCGCAAGATAAATTGGTAGATTACTTCACGACTATCACCGCCGAAAGTGTATTGGTTTCTGTATTAGCTGCCATTATTGGTACTATTCTTATCCTTACCAACCGAACTTTACTTACTGCCGGGGTCATGGTACTCTTGGCTTTGATCACTTCCGCAAGTATCGCAACGATGGCATTTGTACAAGGCAATTATGCAATGGGACTTCAAGCTATCGGCAGGTGGTTCTTAGAATTTTTTATCATTGCTGGTATCTCTGCTATGGTTTTTCTTATTAAAAAACACACCGTGATGAACCGAAATATGAAGATTTAGCAAATAGGTATTGTCAAACCATCTATTATCGTATGCAAGAAGTGTAAAATTCTTTTGTTATTTTAGGTTCAGACAATAATAAATTCCATTATAAACTTTTTATACCCATGCTTAGGCTATCTGTAATCCTTATGTTTATCATATATACTTTTACTTCGTTGAAAGCACAACAAAATCCAGTCAAATATGGCATAGTAGGATTAACGCACTCCCATGTGCATTGGATATTGGGAAATTTAAAAACCGAAGCTTATGAAGTGGTAGGAATAGTAGAACCCAATAAAGCCTTAGCCGAAAGATTTGCAAAGCAATATAAGTTTCCGATGGAATTGGTTTATTCGTCCATGGATGAATTATTTGTCCAAAATCAACCGCAGGCTGTATTGGCTTTTGGAACGGTGTACGAACATTTGGAAGTGGTCGAAAAATGTGCTCCCAAAGGAATTCATGTCATGGTGGAAAAGCCCTTAGCGGTAAGTTTGGCTCATGCAAAGAAAATGGAACAACGGGCCAAAAAGCATAATATTCATTTGCTAACCAACTACGAAACTACCTGGTATCCGACCATGCAAAAGACGTATGATTTATTGCAAAGCAATGCTATTGGAGAGATTAGAAAAGTCATCATCCGTGACGGACACAAAGGTCCTGCGCGAATAAATTTAGACCCTGAATTTTTCGATTGGCTTACCGATCCTGTACAAAATGGTGGTGGTGCAATTACGGATTTTGGCTGTTATGGTGCTAATCTAATGACTTGGTTTATGCAAGGTAAAAAGCCGATTTCGGTCACCGCTGTAACCCAACAATTGCAAAAAGAAAACAACCCGAAGGTTGATGACGATGCGACTATAGTCTTATCTTACAATAATTGCAATGCAGTACTTCAACCCTCTTGGAACTGGACTATAGGTCGCAAAGATGTAGAAGTATACGGATATGACGGGGTCATCTACGCAGATAATGGTCATCACTTACGCATTAGGATGTCCAAAGGCTATGATGGATTCAAAGAAGAAAAAATGGAATTAAAAACATTCGAAAAGCCTTATCATAATCCGTTCTATTACTTCGCAGCAATAATCAAAAACGAAGTCAAATTACAACCTTACTACCTTTCATCATTAGAGAATAATATGGTCGTCATGGAAATATTAGATGCTGCAATTCGAAGTGCTAGGTCTGGGAAAACAGTAAAACTTGAATAACGTCAAATCTAGTTAATAATATATGTTAAAGCCCTCATCCCGGGCAGGCAGTGACTTTTTCCCGCAAAAAGTCACCAAAAAAAGCTCGTCGTTGTACCGAGTTGCCACAATGCCTCGACATTCCTGCAATTGGCAACTCACTAAGGCGACATTATTCGCTTAACAAAAGTTGTTACATATATTTGACTATCAACCTTATAGTTGTATTTAAGTTTTTATCGTATCCTCCACTCTCGTTGAATAGCAATTATTATTCCCTTTCGAATTGCTCAAATTCATACCCTTTTATCAAGTTATAGAGCATAAAGTTATAAGGTGTTGGGATTTGTAATTGCTGACCAAGCTCAATGATTTCGCCAGCAAATATTTCGACTTCGGATGCTCTAAGCTGTTCGCGGTCTTGTACCATCGAGGTTTTAGCTTTAGGATCAATTTTGCGCATGGTAGTAATCATCGCATCTATATCCGATTGTGCCAAAGCAATACCTTGGGCATTGGCAATAGCTATGACCTCCTCACCTACAGCTTGCACCAAATTTAGGATATACGGATTATCTTGCAAAGCTTCATACCCAGCGTTGATAATATAGGTCAACTGATTTCCTACCACATTAATCAAAAACTTACGCCACAAAGCTAAAATCATATCTTCAGGAATTTCGTGGTCAATATCCATGGTCTCAAAGAATGTGCTTAAAGCCAAAATCCTACTCGATTTTGTTTCATTATTCGCTTCTCCAAAAACGACTTTACCGCGATGACCATAGGTTACATGATTGCCAGACTTGACAGCATCCATATACACAATACTGTAAATAGCAGGATTATTTGGCAATTGAGTATTCAAGATTTTGGTCGTACCAATACCATTCAACAAGGATAAAATAACCGTATTTTCCTGTACGAAATCACGAATTCCATCAATAGCTTCTGCCAAATCCAAAGACTTCACACCCAAAATCAATAAATCGACATCGTGATCTTTAGGAGGAACAGTGACATAATCAAAATCATACTTTTTACCATTCACATACACACCATTTTTAGAATATTTAGCTTTACGGGTTTCATCTACGATGACATGCACGGATTCGGGATTCACATCATAAATCATGGATGCATATTTTGCTCCAATAGCACCCAATCCAAATACGTAGACGTGTTTGATATTTTTGGACATGGCAGATATAATGCTTATTTATTCTTACTGAAAAGTATAAAAGCAAGAGTCGCTACTCCTGTTAAAAATGGATAATATAAATAGGATATTAATTCGATTGGCGAAACGGTAGGTGGCTGCGTAGTACCTGCCAATACAATTGAAGATGCAGCTAAAGCTGCTAATATTTGAGCCCCATAAGGCAATATACCTTGGACAAAACAAGATACCGTATCCAAAATACTAGCAACACGTTTTGGCGCTAAACCAAATTTATCCGATATTTCTTTGGCCAAAGGACCTACGATAACAATTGTAATCGTGTTATTTGCCAGCGCGAAATTGACCAAAGCCGTCAACGAAGCAATGCCTAATTCTGCACCTCTTTTGGTTTTAATCTTCTTTAAGACCGAATTAAGCAAAAAATCAATACCGCCATTATAACGGATGATTCCTACCACCCCACCAATAATCAAACAAAGCAAACTTAATTCAAACATACCTGCAAACCCTGTATTGATACTTTTGATAGAGTCTAATAAACTAATGGAATTTGTCAGAAGGCCAATAATCAGCGTTGCCACAATACCAATTCCCAAGGTCCAAATTACCTGAACACCAACCAATGCCAAAACAAAAACCAAAATATAAGGGACAACTTTTAATAACTCGTATTCCTTCACTTCCAAATCTTTTACATTTTCTGCAAAAGAAGCACCTTGAAAATAATAAATAATAAATACAAGAATGGCTACAGGTAATACAATCCTAAAATTAGCCTTGAATTTTTCATGCATAGCTACATTTTGAGTCCTTGTTGCAGCTATAGTCGTATCGGAAATAAAGGAAAGGTTATCGCCAAACATAGCTCCTCCCACCACCGCAGCGAGCGCTATGGCGGAAATACCGGAGATATACGTTTCGAAACCTACTGCTAAAGGTGCTAAAGCAACAATAGTTCCTACCGACGTTCCCAATGAAACGGATATAAAGCAGGAAATTAAGAAGATTCCAGCTATAATAAACTGAGGAGATACGTAAGTCATGGCTAAATTCACGGTCGAAGAGAGTGAACCAATGGACTTAGATAATTCGCTAAATGCTCCAGCTAATAAGAAAATCAAGATCATGATGAGAATATTCTCATCGCCTGAACCTTTAGCAAAGCTTTTTAATTTCTCTTCAAAGCTTTTCTTTGGGTATTGAAAGAAAGCAACGAAAAGTGAAATAATAAATACCACCAAAACAGGCAGTGCATAAAAATCACCTATATAAAGAGAGCCAGAAAAATAAATAATGATAAAAATGATTAACGGCAATAATGCCCAAAAGTTACCTGCTCTATTTTCCTGGCTCATATAATATATCTTCTAAAAACTTTTATTTATTCTCTCCCCAAAAATCTGCATTCTTAATTCCCAATTTCTTAGGATCAAATGTTGGATCTTCAATACCTTGCTTACGTTGAGCAACGTAATCCTTCCATACTTTCATGCCCACTTTACTCAAGAGTAAAATTGCAATAATATTTACCCAAGCCATTAAACCTACACCGATATCACCCAAATCCCAAGCTTGTTTTGCCGTCTTAATAGTTCCATAATAAACGGAAAATAAAAACACCACACGCAAAATCCAAATAACAAAATTATTCTTTTTTCCCTTGAAAATATAAGCAATATTAGTTTCTGCAAAATAGTAATAAGCCATAATCGTAGTGAACGCAAAAAAGAATAAGGCTATAGCGACAAATTGATTACCGATAGCAGGAAAATGATGTGCTACTGCTGCCTGTGTAAACCCTTCTACGCCCATATCAGGTACATAATGTGCTAGGAAACTTACAGCTTCACCTTTCGCATTAAATTCACCAACCACATTAAATTGATTCGTGAACAAAATCATTAATGCCGTTGCTGTACACACAAATAAGGTATCCACATAAACCGAGAATGCTTGTACAAGTCCCTGTTGAGCAGGATGGTTCACGTGTGCCGCCGCTGCAGCGTGAGGACCAGTACCTTGACCTGCTTCGTTTGAATAAATTCCTCTTTTTACCCCCCAAGCAATCGCTGTTCCTACTATTCCACCAAAGGTGGCATCAAGACTAAATGCGGATGAAAATATCATCGAAAATACAGTTGGAAGTTGGGTAAAATTCAAAGCAATTATAATTATTGCCATCAAAATATAGGCTCCAGCCATAAATGGAACAACAAATTCTGAAACTTGACCTAAACGTTTTACTCCACCAATTATTATAACAGCTAATAATGCTACTACAACTAAACCTACATAACTTACTGTCCAGTCTGTCCCCGCAAAATGGATTATCTCATTAGAATAGCTAAAAGCATTAGTTATAGTTCCATTGATTGCATTACTTTGGACACCTGGTAGTAAAAATCCCGTACTCAAAATTGTAATTATAGCGAAAAGAAAAGCGTACCATTTTACACCTAAACCTTTTTCAATATAATAAGCTGGGCCACCTCTAAAGATATCACCTTCTTTTTGCTTATAGACTTGTGCCAGCGATGATTCAATAAACGCAGACGCAGAACCTAAAAATGCAATCACCCACATCCAGAAAATAGCACCTGGACCACCCATATAAATAGCCGTTGCTACACCAACAATATTTCCTGTACCTACACGACCCGAAATCGCTAAGGCAAAAGCCTGAAATGATGAAATTCCATGATCAGATTGATTCTTAGCAAAAAGCAATCTAATCATGTCTTTTAGATATCTTATTTGAAGAAAACCAGTTCTAATTGAAAAATATAGACCTGTTCCTAAACATAAATAGATAAAAATTTCACTCCAGACATATCCAGATATTGTTGATATTATATTTTCCATCCAAAAGGTGTTAATAATTTAATTAATGGTTCTAAATAACAGATTTTTTTGAGAAATGTGAAGTATAATTTCAAAAAATACGCTTCTAAAAATATTCAAGTCCTAAAAAACACAAACTGTATTTCTCTCTACAGCGAATAAAAAAACAAAGGAGCTGCAATTCTTAATTGCAACTCCCTTATCCTTTTAGGCTATTATAATATAGACTGACGTACACGCGTCAGTTTTGTCAACAAATCTTCCAACAAATCTAAGTGAAGCATATTTGCGCCATCAGATTTTGCATTTGCAGGATCAGGGTGTGTTTCGATAAATAATCCATCTGCGCCTACCGCAATTGCAGCTTTAGCGATAGTTTCAATCAATTCTGGCTTTCCTCCAGTTACACCCGAAGTTTGATTCGGTTGTTGTAAAGAGTGTGTACAGTCCATCACAGTAGGCACACCAAATGAACGCATCACCGGCAAACCTCTGAAATCAACAATTAAATCTTGGTAGCCAAAAGTATTACCTCTGTCAGTCAAGAAAACTTTATCATTACCCGAATCTTTTACTTTATCAACCGCAAATTTCATCGACTCTGCAGAAAGGAACTGTCCTTTTTTAATGTTTACTACCTTACCTGTGTTAGCTGCTGCAACCAAAAGCTCAGTTTGTCTACACAAGAAAGCTGGTATCTGCAAAACATCCACATAAGCTGCAGCCATCGCCGCTTCGTGACTTTCGTGGATGTCAGTTACTGTAGGAACTCCAAATTCTTTACCAACCTTTTCTAATATCTTTAATGCTTTCTCGTCGCCAATTCCAGTAAATGAATCTACGCGAGAACGGTTAGCCTTACGATAAGAACCTTTGAAAATATATGGAATGTTTAATTTATCAGTAATGGTTACGATTTTTTCTGCTATACGCAATGCGATTTCCTCACCTTCAATCGCACAAGGTCCTGCCATCAAAAAGAATTGATTCGATGATCCGTTCTTAATACCAGGTAAATAGTTATTTATCATTTTTAATCTTAATTTCCTAATTCTGAGATAAATTTAATACGCATCAATTGGATGTCTTCGTAGGTGTAATCTTCCTCACCCAACTCTTTTAATGCAGTTTTGATAGAATCTTCTTCCGCCGATCTGAAATAATCAAAGACCTCATCTTGTCTGTCTTGGTCGATCATTTCATCTACAAAATACCCAATATTGATTTTTGTGCCCGAATAAACTATCGATTCTACTTCTTTAAGTAAATCCTCATAACTTATTCCTTTTGAGCCTGCTATATCATCCAACGCAATCTTACGGTCAATATTTTGGATTATACTTACTTTCAAAGCAGACTTATTCGCTGTACTCTTTACTACTAAGTCCTGGGCTCTTTCAATATTGTTGTCTTCTACGTACTGTTTGATTAATTGTACGAAAGGTGCACCAAACTTCAAGGCCTTACCTGCTCCTACGCCATGGATTTGTTTTAATTCCTCAATACTCACTGGATAATGTGTACACATTTCATCCAACGAAGGATCTTGGAAGATTACAAAAGGAGGTAAAGATTTTTGCTTGGCAATTTTCTTACGCAAGTCTTTAAGCATTTTCAACAATTCAGTATCCAATGCACCAGACGCTTGCCCAGCTTCATCACCATCCTCCTCATCACCAGCTTCCATTTCCTTATTTAAAATGAACTTAAGGGCATAAGGATTACTCAAATATTTACGACCTTCTTCTGTCAGCACCAACAAACCATAGTGATCTATGTCTTTCTTCACAAAATCAGACAGTTCAGCCTGTCTAATTAAAGAATTCCAGTAGTTAACACCTTTGTCTTTACCATAACCAAAAAGCGCATGTTCATCATGCTTGTAAGCCGAAACAGGTTGATTATTCTGTCCTATGAACACATTGATAATATGTTGGTCATCGAACTTATCCCCTTCTTCTTTAATAAAGTTCAATACCTTCACTAAATCTTCTTCTGCTTCGAAATGTGTTTTTGTCGAGCGACAATTGTCACACATGCTATTACAACCTGTTTCGTCAAATTTCTCACCAAAATAGTGCAAAATTTGTTTTCGACGGCATACTGAAGATTCAGAATAATCTATTACTTCTTTTAATATCTGCGTACCAATTTCTCGTTCTGAAACTGGTTTGTCTTTCATGAATTTAATTAGCTTATCAACATCTTTCTTCGAATAGAAAGATAAACAATGACCTTCACCGCCGTCTCTACCTGCACGCCCAGTTTCCTGGTAGTACCCTTCCATCGATTTTGGAATATCGTGGTGGATGACATAACGCACGTCTGGTTTATCAATTCCCATCCCGAAAGCAATAGTTGCTACAATAACCTGAACATCTTCCATCAAGAATTTATCTTGGGTCTCTGCTCTAGTCTTCGCATCTAATCCCGCATGATAAGGTAATGCTTTGATGCCGTTGATATTTAGTACCTCCGCTATTTCTTCTACTTTTTTGCGACTTAGGCAATAGATAATCCCTGTCTTACCCACATTGTTACGAATAAACTTCACAATCTCCTTTACAACATTCTTTTTAGGTCTTACCTCATAGTAAAGATTCGAACGGTTAAACGAAGATTTGAACAATGTTGCATCCGTCATCTGCAAATTCTTACGAATATCAGATTGAACTTTTGGGGTAGCGGTAGCCGTAAGTGCTATAATTGGAATATTATCCCCTATTTCATTGAGGATAGTTCGGATCTTACGGTACTCGGGACGAAAGTCATGGCCCCATTCGGAAATACAGTGCGCCTCATCTACGGCAACAAAAGAAACGCTAATAGATTGCAAGAATGCAATATTATCTTCCTTGGTCAAAGATTCGGGTGCCACATACAGAAGTTTGGTTTGTCCTGAAGTAACGTCCGCTTTTACACGCGTTATTTCTCCTTTGGTCAACGATGAGTTAAGGAAATGCGCGATGCTATCTCGACCGCCAAATGCACGTAATTGATCCACCTGATTTTTCATCAAAGCTATCAAAGGTGATATTACGATAGCAGTACCAGCACTCATCAAAGCAGGAAGTTGATAACATATCGACTTTCCTCCTCCAGTAGGCATAATAACAAAAGTATCTTTTTTATTAAGTATGTTAGTGATTATCGCTTCTTGATCTCCCTTAAATGCATCAAAACCAAAGAATTCCTGAAGATTATCGTACAATGATTTTTCTATTTCCATCAGCGCCTTTACAAAAATATAAGTAGACTATTGACCCATCTAAAAATTAAATACTTTATTTTTGTCAATTGTAGAATAAAAATAAGGAGATTTTCCGTGAAAAGCAATTCAGAAATAAAAAAAGAGGCTATAGAAGTACTGCAATTAGAAGCTAAAGCGCTAGAAGCCTTGACGAAAAAAATTACAGATGACTTTGCAGAAGTTGTCAATAATATATTGAATTTAAAAGGACGTGTTATTGTATCGGGTATTGGAAAAAGCGCTATTATTGCACAAAAAATTGTAGCCACGCTCAATTCAACGGGAACACCTTCAATTTTCATGCATGCGGCAGACGCTATTCATGGAGACTTAGGCATTATCCAGGAAGATGATTTAATCATCGTTATTTCAAAAAGTGGTAACACACCCGAAATTAAAGTGCTTATTCCATTTTTAAAGCAAGCCAAAAATAAACTTGTTGCCATTGTGGGAAATTTAAATTCTTTCCTGGCACAACAAGCTGACTACGTCTTAGACACCACTGTCGAACGAGAAGCTTGTCCAAACAACTTAGCACCTACCACGAGCACTACAGCTCAACTGGCTATGGGCGATGCCTTGGCAGTTTGTTTACAAACATTGAGACAATTTACAGATAGAGATTTCGCTAAATATCATCCAGGCGGTGCTTTAGGAAAACAGTTATACTTAAAAGTAAGCGACTTATCAACCAATAATGGTAAACCTACAGTATTAGCAACAGATAATGTCCGTACCACTATTATCACCATTACTAAATTCAGACTAGGAGCTACTGTAGTTATGGAAGACGACCAAATCATTGGTATCATTACCGATGGGGATATTCGTCGAATGTTGGAAAACCATGAAGACACAGCCAAACTTACAGCTAAAGATATTATGAGCGCGAATCCAAAACAAATCGAAGAAGGTGAATTGGCTATCAATGCTTTCCATAAAATGAAAGATAATAATATTTCTCAGCTGGTGGTCGTTTCCGATGGTAAATACGCTGGCATTATTCACATTCAAGATTTATTGAAAGAAGGCATTATTTAGTACAGAATCACCTTTTGATTCGTGTAAAATTATTGTGGTTAATGAATTTTAAAACGCGCAAAGTTTTAATTTGGCAAAATAATTGATTAAAATTGATTATTAAACAGAAACAGACAGTAAAGGTTAAGACAGAAATAAAATGAAAAAGGTATTAAGTATAGCAACTGCAGTTATTGCATTTATTACGTTAACAGCTATGATGCAAGTAGGAGAATTCAAGTTTGAAACTGAATCTCATGATTTTGGAACTATTCCTTACAACAAACCCGCATCTTATGAATTCACGTTTACAAATGCAGGTAAAGCGCCTATTATTATAGCAGAAGTAGCGCCATCATGCGGTTGTTCAGTAGCTGATTTTTCCAAAACTCCTGTGAAGCCAGGCGATACAGGCAAAATTAAAGTTACTTATAACGCAGCTGCAAAAGGTCCTTTTACAAAATCTTTCATTGTAAAATCAAACACTAAAACACCAGTGAAAACGCTTACAATTAAAGGTAACGTAGAATAGTAATAAGCATTGCAATTAAAACAAAGCCCTATCAAAATTCATTTGATAGGGCTTTGTTTTTAGCTATATTTGTAGCCGAAATAATAACTCAATAATATGCCAAAAATTTCACAAAAAGGCATCGACATGCCTGCATCTCCTATTAGAAAACTAACACCTTACGCTGATCAAGCTAAAAAAGAAGGTAAAAAGATTTACCATTTGAATATAGGTCAGCCTGATATTGAAACTCCAGAAGTCATGCTTAATGCTTTAAAAAACATTGACTTCAAAGTTTGGGCATATACTCCTTCAGAAGGAACAGCTTCTTACCGCAAAAAACTGACTGAATATTATAATAAAATAAACTATAATATTGAGCCTACTGATATCTTGGTTACTAACGGCGGTTCTGAAGCTATTACCATCGCGATGCAAGCCTGTCTTAATCCAGGAGAAGAAGTTATTATTCCAGAACCTTTCTATGCGAATTACAATGGTTTTGCTTGCTCTTCTGACATCGTGGTAAAACCTATCATGTCTTACATTGAAAATGGTTTTGCTTTACCTTCAATTGCAGATTTCGAGAAAGTTATTACAGACAAAACAAGAGCTATTGCAATATGTAATCCAAACAACCCTACGGGCTATCTTTACTCTCGTGAAGAAATGGAAGCTCTGAAAGAGTTATGTTTGAAATACGACTTATTCTTATTCTCTGACGAAGCTTACCGTGAATTTTGCTATGATGGCAAAGATTTCATCTCTCCTATGCACTTAAAAGGTTTAGAAAATCATGTCGTAGTATTTGACACCGTTTCTAAGCGTTATTCTGCGTGTGGTGCTCGTATTGGTTGTTTAATCACCAAAAATAAAGAATTATACCAAACAGCTTTAAAATTTGCTCAAGCCCGCTTATCTCCTTCTTTAGAAGGTCAAATCGCTGGCGAAGCAGCAGTTGATACCCCCGATTCCTACTTTGAAGCAGTTTCTAAAGAATACACAGCAAGACGTAACACTTTAGTAAATGGCCTTAACGCTATTGAAGGCGTTTTCTGTCCAAATCCAGGAGGTGCTTTTTATGTGGTAGCCAAACTTCCTATAGATAATGCTGACAAATTCTGTCAATGGATACTAGAATCTTTCTCTTACGAGAACGAAACAGTCATGATGGCTCCAGCTACAGGTTTCTACAGCACTGAAGGGGCAGGAACTAATGAAGTACGTTTAGCCTATGTTCTTAACCAAGACGACTTGAAAAAAGCTTTAGTGTGTTTGGAAAAAGCTTTAGAAGTTTATCCCGGAAGAAAATTATAATATTTTAGCAAAAGAATTTTGTATATTTATCTAAAAGGGGTTGTATCAGCCCCTTTTAGCATTTATGAGAAAATTTGGCATTTCCCTTCTAATACTAAGTATTCCCCTATTTTTTGCGGGAGTATATGGTTTTACTACTCGCATTTCTTCCAGCTTTCTTTCTGAGCTGACTAAATATTGTTTCATGAGTTGGTTCTTAGTTGCCATAGCGGGATTTGTCCTTATACAAATTGCTAAAGATATAGATGCTAAAAAAAGATAAACTAAGTTTTAATTCTATATACTTTTTTCCTTTCTCATACTAAAAAATCATCAGTATCTTTGTTAGTAATGAATGTAGAAAATTTACTAGAACGTGCATTAGGATTTGAGTTTCTGACCAAAGAAGAAGGTATTTTTTTATACCACAATGCATCTACAGCGGATTTAGCGTACGTAGCTAATGAGTTAAGAAAGATTCAAGTTCCTCATGGAAAAGTTACTTGGCAAATAGACCGAAATGTCAACACAACAAACGTGTGTATTGCGAACTGCAAATTCTGTAATTTCTTCCGTCGTCCTGGTCACGAAGAAAGCTATATCACAGATATTGAGACTTATAAACAAAAGATAGAAGAGACTTTCAAATACGGCGGTGATCAGTTGTTGTTACAAGGGGGACACCATCCGGATTTAGGATTAGAATTTTACGCAACATTATTCCGTCAACTAAAAGAGCTATATCCTACCCTTAAATTACATTCATTAGGGCCTCCTGAGATTGCGCACGTAGCAAAATTAGAAGGCATGTCACATATTGAGGTATTAACGAAACTTAAAGAAGCAGGATTAGACTCTCTTCCAGGTGCAGGTGCTGAAATATTGAATGACCGTGTACGTCGTTTGATATCAAAAGGAAAATGTGGCGGTCAGGAATGGTTAGATGTTATGCGTGCTGCGCACAAAATCAATCTTCCTACTTCTGCTACTATGATGTTTGGTCATATCGAGACAATTGAAGAACGGTTTGAGCATTTGGTATGGATTCGTGAGGTACAATCTGAAAAACCTGAAGGACATCACGGTTTCATTGCGTTTATACCGTGGCCATTCCAAGATGACGGCACCTTATTGAAACGTCTTCGTGGTATTTCCAATAACGTTACAGGTGATGAATACATACGTATGATCGCTCTAAGTCGAATCATGTTGCCAAATATCAAAAACATTCAAGCATCTTGGTTGACCGTTGGTAAAGCCGTAGCCCAATTATGTTTACACAGCGGTGCGAATGATTTCGGTTCTATTATGATTGAGGAAAATGTAGTATCCGCCGCTGGAGCACCTCACCGATTTACTTCAAAATCTATTCAAGATGCTATTCGAGAAGCTGGTTTTGAACCCCAATTGCGTACCCAGAAATACGAATTCAGAGAATTACCAGAGTCTATGGTTGAACAAGTAATTAATTACTAAGTGAAAGATATATTACTTAATATTGAAGCTTTAATTTTTGCGTCAGAAGAAGGTTTATCGGCAAATGATATTAAACATATTTTGCAGGATGAGCTATTAATAAACATTAATAAAGACGAAGTTCTAAAATTTATTGATCAGATTAAGTCAAAATATGACAGTGAAGATCAAGTTTTTTCATTAAAGACTTTCAATAACAAATATGTTTTCTTGACAAAAGAAAGTTATCATGATGTCATCAATCAAATGCAGGCGCATCGTGATCGCAAAAAGCTAAGTCAATCTGGATTAGAAACGTTGGCCATCATTGCCTACAGACAGCCTATTACAAAATTAGAGGTTGAACAGATTAGAGGAGTCAATTGTGACTATTCTATTCAAAGGCTATTAGAGAAAGACCTAATTAAAATTGTAGGTAAAGCAGAGACAATTGGAAAACCATTATTATATGCTACCAGTGAGACTTTCATGAATCACTTCGGAATTAATTCGGTAAAAGACTTGCCTCAGCTAAAAGATATCATAAATGAAGAGAATAGCATAGGTGAAATCATAGAATAATTTCTCACATTTCATTATATTTTTAAAAAATAACAATCTGATTATCAGTAATATATTTTTTAAAAAAAATTTTTAGTTTAGGTTTTCTTATATAATTTTACGATATAATAATCAATTGAAAGTAAGTATTGCTATGATGAACGAAACTATCGAAAAGTTGGAGATTGATGAGAATTTAATCAATTTCAACGGTCCGGAAGATGAAGAAGATGATTTCGATGATGATGATTTCAATATCGACATCGATTCTATTGGAGGGTACGATGACTTTGATGACGACGATGAAGATTTCTAGGATTTAGAAACCGAATAACAGTCTAGCCAAAAATAAGGGCAATTTTATTAATAAAAATTGCCCTTATAAAGGTATTATTTTTTGTGTAATTGCTCATACAAGTCGATTACCTTCTTTTGTAAGTCGATAACCTCAGCCTCACGTACTTGCAATCTTTGGTTCAATTCATTGATTTCTTCAAATTTTTCTTTCTCTTCATTTGCATCTGAAGTAGATAACAATTGAACTAATGACAAATTGAAAAGTTTAGCAATCTGATTTAATCTTGATAGATTCACATCAGTGATACCTGTTTCAATTTTTGAAAACGCAGGAATCGAAATATCCAATCGTTTTGCTACATCTTCTTGACTCCAACCTTTTTGGTGTCTTAATAATCTAATTTTTTTCCCTAAAGTATTCATTTGGTAAATGTTTTTATTATTTAACGTGCAAGTTAAAAATAATTTATTAAATTAAAAACTATCTATTCAAATTTTTTGACTTTTTTGGACAAAAATTTATCCGAAAAACTCAATACATTTACTCCAATATTATTATCCGAACTCATAAACAAGAGATTAAACCCTTGACTTTCAAATTTTTCCAAAAAATTATTCAACTCTTCAATATTTGTAATAATAGTCATATTATTATGATTGAATGTGGAAAAAATTTTACTAATTACATTATCTAATACTATATTTTTTTCTTTTATACTATTTTTATTTACATATACAATTGCGCGATCAGATTCGCTCATACTGTTACGATATAATTGTAATTTATCGTCCTTCAATATATCATAAGGGTTTAACTCAATTACCGTTAACAATTTCTCATTAGAAAATTGCTCCTTCACAGCATGTATACTACTCCTTAACTTTGTTGGAGTATGCGCAAAATCCTGATAAACAACGGATTGTCCATCACTTTTTACAAACTCTAAATACCTAATAGAACTTTTGAAGCTACTTATACTCTCGTAGAATTCAGCTCTTTTGATACCTAACCATTCACATACAGTATAAGCGCCAGCAATATTAGAAAGATTTTGCTTACCAATAATTTGTAAGGGAATTTGCTCATCACCTACCTCTATATAAGTAATTCCTTTATTAATAGTATAATTTGGCATCTTGTAACCATGCCTATTAATTTTACAATCTTTCGTATCCCCTACAATCTTTACGACATTAGCATCTTCTTTATTATATACCAATGTACCTTTTGAAACTATAGTATCAATGAACTCTTTGAATTGCTGAAAATAAACCTCTTCAGACACTTCAGTTTTATATTCATCCCATACTACATTACTTATCAATGCGATATTGGGATGATAGTAATGAAATTTTGAATGCTCATCAATCGAAGAGGCATAATATTCATCACCTTCTATTAACACAATTGGAGCAGAAGAAGTAAGCTTTATTAAAGACTCAAACCCTTCTAGTTGTGCCCCCACTACGTAATCAAATTCTTTTCCTAGATGTTTAAGCACATGCATGATCATACTTACAATAGTAGTCTTGCCAAAAGTGCCTGCTATTACGACACGAATCTTATTTTTCGATTGCTCGTAAACAAATTCCGGAAAAGAATAAATCTTAATTCCTAACTCTTGCGCTTTCAATAACTCGGAATTATCCGCTTCAGCGTGTTTCCCTAGTATTATTGCATCCAACTCTTCTGTAATATTATCTGGATTCCATCCAATTTTACTTGGGTACAATCCTGCTTCACGAAGATTAGATTTAGAAGGCTCCACGATCTGATCATCAGAACCAGATACCTGATGGCCTAATCTTGCTAAACTTATTGCAAGATTATGCATGACGCTACCTCCTATCGCTATAAAGTGAATGCGCATATTGTATTACTTTTTGATAAACTTTGCTGCACACCACTTATCCGTAACTTTGTGATTCACATAAGTTAGAGATAGATCTTCACAACATTTCCTTATAATGGGGAGGTCTTCCTGTTCGTAAAACCCACTTAAATACAGTTCGCCGTCTGCATTCAAACTATTTGCGTAAGTGGACATTTGATCCAGTAAAATGTTTCTATTTATATTGGCTAATATGGTATCAAACTTCTGCCCCGTAATTACCTCCTTAGAACCTAATAAAGATAATATGTTAGTGATACCATTAATATCGGAATTTTCTTTGACACTATCAACACAAATATTATCATAGTCTACGGCCAAGATTGACTTTGCTCCTTTTTTAGAAGCTAAAATAGCCAAAATACCTGTCCCACAGCCCATATCAAGCACTTTTTTATCTTGAAAATTATTTTCCAAAATGTAGGATAACATCATAGATGTCGTCTGGTGATGCCCCGTACCAAACGACATCTTAGGATCTATAACTATTTCATATATATACGAAGGTTTACTATCATGAAAGGTTGCACGTACATAACAAGTTTCGTCAACGACAATAGCATTAAAATTACTTTCCCACAACGCATTCCAATTTTCTTCTTTGACATCATTGATTTGATAATCCAAATGATAATCTATTACTTGAGAAAGAAGTAATGTTTCTAAAGCTTGAATATCAAAGTTAGCACTTGGAACATAGCCCGCAAACCCTTCTTCTGTATCTTCAAATGTATCAAAACCAATATCGGCCAATTCAGCTATTAACAAATCCTTCTGCCAATCTTGAATATCCGTACTCACAAAGTTAACCGCAGTATATTTCATTATTATAATTATGCATTAAATACTTTTACAATTTCCAAGAAATCTCTTGATTTCAAAGAAGCACCACCGATCAAACCGCCATCAATATCCTTTTGAGAGAATAAAGTTGGTGCATTTGAAGGATTACAGCTACCACCATAAAGAATAGTAGTATTTTCTGCCGTTTCAGCATCATATTGATTAGCAATAGTTTCACGGATAAAAGCGTGTACTTCTTGAGCTTGTTCAGGACTTGCAGTCAAACCTGTACCGATAGCCCAAACTGGCTCATACGCTAAAACAACTTTTGCGAACTCTTCTTTACCCAAATGAAACACTCCATCTACCAATTGAGTTTTGATTATATCAAAGAATTTACCTGATTCGCGCTCTTCTTTCGTTTCACCTATACAGAAAATAGGTTTCAAATCATGTTTTAATGCAGCATTTGTTTTTTCAGCTAATAATGCATCCGTTTCTCCAAAATAAGCTCTGCGTTCAGAGTGACCTAAAATAACATATTCTACACCTACAGACTTCACCTGAGACGCAGACACCTCACCCGTATAAGCTCCGGATTCAGCTTGATGAATATTCTGAGAACCGATATTTACATTTTTAACGTTTTCTGATAATTTAGCTACAGTAGACAAATGGATAAACGGAGTACATACGATAACCTCTTGGTTACCCACCACTTCGTCTTTTGCCATGTTTACAATTTCTGAAAAAAGGCTTACCCCTTCTTCATAATTCAAATTCATTTTCCAGTTTCCTGCAACAATCTTTTTTCGCATAGTTTTATATATTAAGGTTGATTAATAATTTCTAATTTGTTTTGTTTGCTTGTAAATATACTCTAATATTTCCTTATCCTTGTTTGTAATAGCCTCTTTCTTAATCTCCGCTTTACGTGATAGCATATCCATAAATCGTGTAAAGATATAACTTTCCGACTTGTCATCCGTCAGCCATGAAAAATCAGGCACAAATTTGGGAATAAAATTTGACATTGCGACCTGTGCGCCTACTCCAATTATAGTTCCTGTATTTAATTTGGAAGAAATAGCCAACATACTGTGATCTCCAATAAAGACACCACATTTTAATAACCCCGTATTCCGGAAATTATTGCCTACATAGTCATATACTTTGATTTCACTCCAATCATTTTTGAGATTCGAATTTAACGTTCCAGCACCTAAATTACATCCATCACCTATCACTGCGCACCCTAAATACCCGTAATGTCCTTTCGCCGAATTTCCCCAAATAACCACATTATTTAACTCTCCACATACTGTTGAATTATCTCCTACAGTTACATTAGGATAGATAATAGTACCAGATTTAACACGAACATTCTTTCCGATTATTGTAGGTCCATGGATGACATTATGAGACTCAAGGACCGCATTATCCAAAATCAGAATGGGACCTCTACTGGTATTCAATACAACATCGGGAGCTACTTGCGCTGAATCGGCAATATATAAATGGTTCTCTAGGGTATTTCCATTTTTCTCTTGAAAAATAAATTGAGCATCATACTCAATTTGAGAGGCATTATAGGTAAAAATATCTTCTACATATAGTAAGGCATCATAAGAATCTAAATAACTTACAATTTTATTTCCCGAAGAATGTAAGTTCAATAAAAGTTCTTCTTTTGACCGAGTTTGTGTCAATAAAGCAATCCATTCTCCATTCGCATCCACCAACTTCTCATTGGCTTTAAGATTTTTCAAAGCTCGCACCAGCCCGCTATTGGGCAATACAGAAGCTTTTATGAGAAGGACAAATTCAGAAGAATTATTTAAGGGAAATTTCGAAGAAAGATAATCTTCTGTCAAATAAGATACATCCTCTGTTTCGAAAATATGGGACCATTTCTGATCTAATGTAAAAGCACCTACACGCAGATTTCCAATAGGTCGAGTGGCTACCAATGGCAACAAATGGTTTCTGCCCTCAAACCGATCGAATAAGACAAGGGAAATACTCATTCGCTAAAAATACAAAAATCCCGATAAATACTTATCGGGATTTTTGGAATATATAATCGTTAAATTATAATTACTTCTTGTTGTAACGGCTACGGAATTTATCGATACGACCTGCAGTATCAACCAATTTCATTTTACCTGTATAGAATGGGTGTGAAGTGTGAGAAATCTCTAATTTCACTAATGGATATTCGTTACCATCTTCCCAAGTAATTGTTTCTTTTGTATCTACACATGATTTAGTTAAGAAAGCATAGTCATTTGACATATCTTTGAATACAACTAATCTGTAGTTTGATGGATGTAAATCTTTTTTCATTTTATCTTATGATTACTATATATGCTAACATTTGAGGTGCAAAGATAACTTATTTTAAAATGAATTCCAAAATAATATTAATCAACATTCCTCATTATTTTTCGTGTCAGAGCACGAAATGAAATAATGGACAAAGTTACATTATTTTAGCATATAATACATATTAAAATCTAATTTATCTTCACTTTTTCTTACTTTTGCTCATTATTTGAAAAAAGATAAAAACATGAGTATTTCACTATCCGAACAGGAACTACAACGTAGACAAAACCTACAAGGTATCATCGACCTAGGCATAAATCCTTATCCTGCTGATGAGTACAAGGTTAATGTAACTGCGGCAGATATACTAGAAAATTACGAAAGAGATAAAATCAACTATAAGAATATCCGTATTGCAGGTCGCATTATGAGCCGCAGAATCATGGGTAATGCTTCTTTTATTGAGCTTCAAGATTCTACAGGTCGTATCCAGGCATATGTAAAACGTGATGATCTTTGTCCTACAGAAGATAAAACATTTTACAATACAGTATTCAAAAAATTATTGGATATCGGTGATATTATTGGGATTGAAGGGTATGTTTTCACTACACAAACTGGTGAAATCTCAATTCATACTCAAAAATTAACTGTTCTAACTAAATCTTTACGTCCTCTTCCTGTAGTAAAAGAAGCTGAAGGAAAGACTTTTGATGCCTTCACGGATCCTGAGCAAAGATATAGAATGCGCTATGTTGATTTAATCGTGAATACTCAAAACAGAGATATTTTCGTAAAGCGTACAAAATTGTTCAACGCAATGCGTCAATTCTTCAATGATGCAGGCTATATGGAAGTAGAAACACCAGTATTGCAAGCCATTCCAGGTGGTGCAGCGGCACGTCCTTTCATCACACACCACAACGCATTAGATATTCCGTTGTACTTACGTATTGCAAATGAGCTTTATCTAAAACGCCTTATCGTAGGTGGTTTTGATGGTGTATATGAGTTTTCGAAAAACTTCCGTAATGAAGGCATGGATCGTACACATAATCCAGAATTTACAGCAATGGAAATTTATGTAGCTTATAAAGACTACAACTGGATGATGGACTTCACTGAACGCTTATTAGAACATTGTGCCCTTGCTGTAAACGGTACGACGAAAGCTACTTTTGGTGAACATGATATTGACTTTAAAGCACCTTACCCTCGTGTTACTATGGCTGACGCAATCAAGCAATTCACAGGTTTTGATATCACAGGAAAATCAGAAGCTGAAATTCGCGAAGCAGCTAAAGGAATGGGTATCGAAGTGAACGATACTATGGGTAAAGGTAAATTGATCGATGAAATCTTTGGGGAGAAATGTGAAGGAAACTTCATTCAACCGACTTTCATTACAGATTACCCTATTGAAATGTCCCCATTGACTAAAAAACACCGCGACAATCCCGAATTGACAGAGCGTTTTGAATTAATGGTATGTGGTAAGGAGATTGCAAATGCTTATTCGGAGTTGAACGACCCTATTGACCAACGTGAGCGTTTCGAAGACCAATTAAAACTTTCGGAAAAGGGCGATGACGAAGCAATGTTCATTGACCAAGATTTCTTGAGAGCTTTGGAATATGGTATGCCTCCTACTTCTGGTTTAGGTATTGGTATGGACAGATTAATTATGTTCTTGACGAACAATGCCTCTATTCAAGAAGTATTATTCTTCCCGCAAATGCGCCCTGAGAAAAATGAGCAAATAATTGAACTTTCAGAAGATGAGAAAACAGTATTAAGTATCTTGTCAGAAGAAAACCAAACTTTAGCAGAGGCTAAAGAAAAATCAGGTTTATCGGGTAAAAAATGGGATACAGCAACAAAAGGCTTACGTCAGAAAGATTTGATAAATATAACAGTAGATGGTGACAACAAATTCATCACAACTAAATAAAAAGAAAGGGTTGGTTTAAAACGAGGACACTGAAAAAGTTTCTATTTTTTTAAGAGACTTAAAAAAATGACTGAGTATAGTATTAAGCTTACTCAGTCATTTTTGTTTTAGGGATTTCTGGAAGATTGTTTATTAATTGTCCA
>NZ_JAAKGQ010000037.1:0-33776 GCF_011043515.1 Sphingobacterium sp. SGL-16
TCTTTTTATGCTTGTTTATGCGGTTTTGGAGTTTTTAGTATTAGATAAGCTTACTATAATTTCTTTTCTAACTCATTTATTTTTAGTTAATTATACATCATTTATTAATAACAGATTCAATAGTATAAATTTTTCATATTTTAAACTATTTTTACTAAAAATTTTAAATAAGATACATATTGTTACAAATAAAATTACGAAATCGGTTGCGCATTTTTGCGCAACCGATTTCGTTAATCAAGCTTTTGCATGCATGGAATTATGCCTGTATTTTACAGCATTGAAGTACCAATTATTTTTTAACACTACTATGGTAAAGCAGTTACTAAAAGGAGATTTGTACGAAAGTGTAAATCATTGTTTCAGACCGACTAAATTAAAAACAGCTTGTGTGGCTGTATTGGCATTAGTGGCTGTAAACAATGTTTCTGCGTATACAATTTCAGAAAGAGCGCATGTTGAATTTGTCGCGCAACAGAATTTGATAACGGGGAAAGTTACGGATGCTGAGAACAAAGCGTTACAAGGTGTAACGGTGTCGGTGCTTAACAAAAACATCCGTACGAGTACAGACGCGAATGGTCGATTTGTGATTAACGTCCAAAAAGGTGAAACGCTAGTTTTATCTTTAATCGGATATTTGGAAGAAAGAGTTGTTATCGATTCTAAAGGTAATATTGAAATAACATTAGAAAAAGATGTAAGAGGTCTAGAAGAAGTGACTGTTACGGGTTTGGCTGGACAACAAAAAAAGTCAACATTAGTAGGATCGATCACTAGTGTTAAACCTGAAGAATTAAAAATTCCAACTGCTAATTTGTCTAACGCTATTGCAGGTAAATTGGCGGGAGTTGTCGCTTTTCAACGTTCGGGAGAGCCAGGAGCTGATGGATCTACTTTTTACATAAGAGGAATATCTACTTTCAGCGGTATCAATTCACCTTTGATTATTATTGATGGTGTGCCCGCTTCGACTGGAGATTTAAATGCTATCGCCCCAGAAGCTATTGAAAGTTTTTCTATTTTGAAAGATGCCAACGCTACAGCGATGTATGGTACTAAAGGAGCGAATGGCGTAATGATCGTAACTACAAAACGAGGTAAAAATTTAGATAAAGCCCGAATAAATATCCGCCTTGAAAATGCAATCAACACGCCAATTCGTGTGCCTAAATTTGTAGATGGTACTCGTTTCATGGAATTGTATAATGAGGCTGTAAATGCGAGAGGTACTGGCGAAATCTTGTATACTAAAGACAAAATAGAAGGTACTCGTAATGGACTAGATCCTTTAGTATTCCCAGATGTAAATTGGTATGCAGAAATGTTTAAAAAGAATGCGCAAGGAAGAGCTTTGAATGCTAACGTGCAGGGTGGTGGTGCCAAAGTGGATTACTTTATGAGTGCAACTTTAAACATGGATGATGGTATGTTGCGTTCATCAGATGTAAATAGTTATAGCAATAACATCAAAGTTAATCGTTATACTTTTCAAAATAACTTGTTTGCACAACTAACGCCTACTACAAAAG
This sequence comes from Sphingobacterium sp. SGL-16, assembly GCF_011043515.1. NCBI lineage: Bacteria > Pseudomonadati > Bacteroidota > Sphingobacteriia > Sphingobacteriales > Sphingobacteriaceae > Sphingobacterium > Sphingobacterium sp. SGL-16. The sequence continues at coordinate 1,533 of NZ_JAAKGQ010000037.1, forward strand.
CTTCATTGAAGTTAAATACGCAATTAAGAGATTATAAAGGACCAAATAGAAGTGTTAGTGATATATTCTCCAATGCGATTAATGCCAATCCAGTTGATTTTCCAGTGTTTTTTCCAAATAATGAACAATTCCCAGAAGGATTTTTGTTTGGTGGTAAAACAGGTGGACGTTATAATAATGGATTTATAAACCCTTATGCTTGGATGGTAGATGGTTATTCATCTAACTTTCAAAGTACAGTAATGGCAACTTTAGATTTGACTCAAAGTTTGGACTTCTTGACAAAAGGTTTGAGTGCAAATGGATTGATGTCTTTCAAAAACTGGTCGTCAACAACGACATCAAGAAGCCGTGGTGTCAACAATTATGAAATCTTAAATTATAGTGTTGATGCAGATGGAAAATATATTTATTCATTAGGTCGTGTAGGATCTGTACAATCTGAAACTCTGGGTACAGGAACAGGTACAGAAGGTGATAGATCATTATATTTTCAGGCGGGTTTAAATTACCAACGAACTTTTGATTTGCATGATGTGAGTGGTGTGTTGGTGTACTACCAAACAGATTACAACGTAAACAATGCGGGTGGTAGTTTGATAAATTCATTGCCAAAAAGATCTATGTCGTATTCAGGAAGATTATCTTATAGCTATGATAATAGATATTTATTCCAAGGTACATTCGGATACAACGGTTCGGAAAATTTTGCAAAAGGAAGTAAGTTCGGCTTCTTCCCATCATTCGGTGTAGGTTACAATATTAGCAACGAAAATTTCTTTGAGCCTTTAAAAGATAAGATTCATCATTTGAAATTAAGAGGTTCTTGGGGATTAGCAGGTAATGATCAGATTGGTTCAGAGCGTTTTGTTTATTTGTCTGATATCAACTTGACATCTCAATCTTTTACGACAGGTATTACGCAAGATTATACGCGTAGTGGACCTAGTTATAATCGTTTCTCCAACCCAAATATTACATGGGAAATTTCAGAACAATACAATGCAGCTATTGAGTTAGGATTATTTAACTCTTTGAACTTTGTATTTGATGTGTACAAAGAGGATCGTCGTAATATCTTCTTATCTCGTCAAACAATTCCAGATTATTTAGGAACGAGTGGTACGACTATCTATGGAAACTTGGGTCGTGTGTCAGCAAAGGGTATCGATATATCAGCTGATTATTTCAAACAGATCACTTCTGATTTATCCATGGCCTTGAAAGGTACGTTTACATATGCGCACAATGTGATTACTGATTATGACGAACCGGCTTTTGCGGTAAATAAAAATTTGAACTATACAGGTTATCCTATCAACACACAATTGGGGTATCTTGCAGAACGTTTATTTATTGATGATGCCGAAGTAGCGAATAGCCCTATTCAACAATTAGGTGGTTTTGTTTCAGGCGGTGACATTAAGTATACCGATTACAATAATGACGGTTTGGTAAACAGTGATGACCGTGTTAGAATGGGATATCCTACTACGCCAGAAATTGTATATGGTTTTGGTCCTTCATTCAAATTTAAAAAGTTTGATTTCTCTTTATTCTTCCAAGGTGCTGCTCATACGTCATTGTTTATGTCAGGATTCCATCCATTTGGTACATCTGACCAGCGCAATGTGTTGACATTCATTGCGGATGATCACTTTAGCGAGTCAAATCCTAATATTTACGCAGCTTATCCAAAATTAAGCAAGCTTGATAATCCAAATAATACAGCTGTTTCTTCATACTATATGAGAGATGGAGCATTCTTAAAGCTTAAAAATGCGGAGATAGGATACTCTTATAAATTCGCTCGTTTTTATTGTAGTGGGTTAAATCTAGCTACATTCTCAAAATTCAAATATTGGGACCCAGAGCAAGGTGGAGGAGCTGGATTAAGCTATCCTACACAAAGAACAATGAATATTGGGGTTCAAATGACATTTAATTAATTGAAGAGATTATTATGATTAAGAGAAATTATATATACGTAATATTAGTGCTTTTTCTTGCATTAAATTACAGTTGTTCTAGCTTTTTGGATGTCGTTCCAGATGAAAGACCAACAGAAGAGGATGCTTTCGTGGATGAATTTGCGGCAGAAAGATTTTTATATTCATGTTATAACTATTTGCCTGCTGTCAGAGTGGGACAATCATCTATAGACTTAATGACTACGGATGAGGTGATCACATCTTTTGAACATGAGACTTTTGCTCAATTTCCTAAAGGAACTTTTACAGCTTCTAACCCGGTGATATCATATTGGGGAACGTTGTACAAAGGAATTCGTCAAACATATATTTTGGTGGATAATATTGATAAAGTTCCTGGCTTATCAGAAGACAAAAAAGCAGATTACAAAGCACAAGCAAACTTCTTGATTGGATACTACCACTTCTTATTAGTGAGAATGTATGGTCCAGTAATCTTGATTAATGGAGTAGAGGATGTTAACCAAGCTTCGGATACGTATAAAGCGAGAAGCACTTATGAGGAGTCTGTAGATTTTGTAGTTACAAAATTAGACGAAGCAGCTGCAAGCTTACCTGCCAAAAGAGTGGGTAATGAATACGGTTTAGCGACAAGTTTAGCTGCAAAAGCTATCAAAGCACGTATGTTGTTGTATGCTGCATCACCTTTGTTCAACGGTGGTGGAGGCTTAAAAACAAGTTTCTATGCGGACTTCGTAGATAAATCAGGCAACAATTTGATTCCAACGAACTATGATAGAGAAAAATGGAAAAAAGCGATTGATGCGTACAAAGAAGTAATTGACTTGGCAGAGGGTCAAGGATATGGCTTATATGCAAATTCTACAATGACTGGCTTACCAGCAAAACAAGTTGAAAAAGACTTGCGCTATACTTTTGTTGATAAAGAATCTAATGAACTTATCTGGACAGATACACGCAGAGAAGGTATTTATGATTTCCAAAATAAGAGTACTCCATTCTATAGCCCAGGAGCTTACAATGGTGTTTCGCCAACATTATCTATGGTAGAATTATTCTATACAGAAAATGGTCTTCCAATCGACAAAGATCCAGCGTATAATTATAGCAATCGCTACGGTGTAGGAACATCTCCATTAGGAGGAAATACGCTAAACCTTAACTTGCACCGCGAGCCTCGCTTCAATGCGTGGATTGCCTACCACAATGGTAATTATGAAATATTGAGACCAGGTGGTATTCAAGAGGTGAAAACAATGTTTAGAAAAAATGATGATCATGGTATCAAAGGTCGTTCTAACAACTATTCACCAACAGGATATTTAAATAAAAAAGGTGTTAGTCCTAAATTTGGTGCAAACCAAAATATTGAAGCACAACCAACGATTGCAGAATCTTATCCTTGGCCTTTGGTGCGTTTAGCTGAGTTATATTTATCCTATGCTGAAGCATTAATCGAATATGATGCTAGCAACATTACATTGGCGAAAACTTATATTGATAAAGTACGTAAACGTGCTGGAATACCTACAATAGATGAAGCATGGGGACCAATTGGTGGTGCTACTACTCAAGCCCAATTGCGTAGTATCGTAAGACAAGAACGTTCGATTGAATTCTATTTGGAGAATCATAGATTCTGGGATTTGAGAAGATGGATGGAAGCAGAACAACCTCTAGGTACGCAAGCTAAAGGGATGAACATCCAAGGTACTACAGATGCGGAATTCTTTAATGTTACAACGGTTCAATTTGTAAGAAATTTCAGAACCCCAGCTTTCTATCTAATGCCAATTCCAACAGCTGATATTAACAAGAATCCAAATATTGTTCAAAATATTGGTTACTAATCAAAATAAGATACTAATGAAAAGATTATTATATACAGGATTATTGATAGCTGCTTTGACAAGCTGTTCTAAAGAAGATGGAGCAGAAGGTTTATCAATACCTTCAGAAGTAAGCAATGTTACCGCAAAACCTATTGTAGGTGGTGCAGTTATCAAATGGACTTTGCCTTCAGATAGTGGTTTTAATTATGTGGAGGTTAGTTATGAGAAAAAAGGTGAAATTATTAGTGTACCAGTTTCTAAATACACAGACTCGTTAGTTGTAGAAGGACTTTTAAATAAATTGGAGTACACGTTCAAAGTGAAAACAGTTAACTTAAATAGTTCTGGTAAAATATACGGTCCAAGTGAATTAGTAACAGAGGCTGTAAGACCTATCCGAAGACCTAATAAAGTAGTTTACTATTCGGATCAGTTGACGAAGGTAGAAGGAGTTAATGCTGATATGCTAGACACCTATACCCAAGAGACTACGGAAGGACCTAAAGTGAATTTGGTGGATGGTAATAAAAATACCTTTTGGCACACCGCATGGTCTTCAGGCGTTGCTAATTTACCTCACTGGATTACTTTAAAATCCGAAACTCCTAAGAAAATTGGAGCTGTGAAGTACTTTTTCCGACAATCCACGAATGCCTCAGGAAGACCAACACAATTTGCTCTCGAAATTTCAAATGATGGAGCTACATGGGAACGTGTATGGACTTCACGTGACGGCCTACCTATTGAGCCTTATACGGAGGAAAAAATGGTTGATTTTGGTGCGAATTACGAAGCTAAATTTCATCGTTTGATGATTTTGAAAGCTAACGGTACGACTACATACACGCACTTAGGTGAAATAGCTTATTATACCATGCATGAAGAAGTTACCGATGCGGAATTATTAGCGGAGAATAATTATTAAAAATAATTTTACAAATAGATTTTTACGCAAAGCCCTCTGTCGATTTGATAGAGGGCTTTTTTTTTGTTGATATTTTTTGGAGGATTTTAGTATTTAGATTAAAATTTTAAGCCCTAATTAATAGTGTAAATAATGAATCTTGAAAGGCAAATCTTATTTATATCCAGATTTTTACATGTTCTTTGCTTAAATAGCTTTATCTTGTATTTCCATTTTTTAGGGCTAAATATATCTAAACTTATGAGCAAAAAAGCCATTATATTTCTAAGCATAGGACTATTAATTATTATTGGATTAGTGACGTATCGTATTATTACGAACACAAAAAAAGAAGAAGCAAATAAATCTGCTGGAGGTGGCGGAAGCCGTGGTGGAGGCAATAAAGTATACGGTAGGGTGGTACAAGGGCAACCTTTTGCGGATTACCTTTCATTAAGTGGTTCTATAGAAGCGAATGAAGTGGTGGAATTGCATTCTGAAGTTTCGGGTATTGTGGAGTCTTTAAACTTCCAGGAAGGAAGCTCCGTTTCTGCAGGTCAAGTATTGATAAAAATCAATGATGCAGAACTAAGAGCGCAGTTAGCACAAGCTCGTACGCGTTCAGAGCTTGCAGGTGAAAATGCGCGCCGAGCAAAATTATTATTAGAAAAAGAAGCTATTAGCCAAGAAGAATATGATATTTCTTCAGCAGATTTTCGTACAGCTGAATCTCAAATTCAACTGATCAATGCGCAGTTGAGTAAAACTTTGGTGCGCGCTCCTTTTTCAGGTAAAATAGGTCTTCGTAATATTTCTAAAGGCAGTTATATTACACCTGCTACCGTGATAGCAAATCTTGCCAATACAGCACAAGTAAAATTACTTTTCTCCATACCTGAACGTTATGCTTATATGGTAAATAAAGGTAGTCGTGTAGAGTTTTCCATTCAAGGAGACGAACAGAAATTCTCTGCATCGGTGTATGCTATTGAGCCAGTAATAGAAGCGAATACACGTACATTGTTGGTAAAAGCAATTGGTCAAGGAGGTAGCAATAAATTAATTCCTGGAGCTTTTGCGAATGTGACTTTCCCGCTGGAAACTGTTGAGAATGGTTTATTAGTTCCAGCAGAATCATTAATTCCGATTCAAAATGGTAAAAAGATATTTGTTTTGCGCGATGGTAAAGCCAAAGAGGTAATCGTGGAAACAGGAGGACGTACAGATGCAGATGTATTGATTACAAAAGGATTGGTGGAAGGAGATACGATTTTAACGTCAGGCGTGATGTCGTTGCGTGATGGTTCTCCAGTTCAGGTTATTTTACGTTAAGCGAAGAAAAGATGAGTTTATCCACACTAAGTATAAAACGTCCGGTTCTGACTATTGTCATGAACCTGATGTTGATATTATTTGGAATAATCGGCTATACTTTTTTAGGTGTACGTGAATTTCCATCCATTGACCCAGCGCAAATTTCGGTTCGAACAAGCTATGCTGGAGCCAATCCAGATATTATTGAATCCCAAATCACCGAACCATTAGAAAAGGCTATCAATTCCATTGATGGTATTCGTAACATCACTTCGACAAGTTCGCAGGGGTCAAGTAATATCAACATTGAATTTAATTTAGATAAAGATTTGGAAGCGGCAGCGAATGATGTTCGTGATAAAGTTTCCCAAGCTATGCGTAGCTTACCACAAGATATTGATGCCGCTCCGGTAGTTTCCAAAGCAGATGCAGATTCGGAACCGATTATATCCATGACATTACAAAGTCGTACGCATAATGTGTTGGAGCTTTCGGATTACGCCGAAAATGTGGTTTCACAGCGTTTACAAACTATTCCGGGCGTAAGTTCAGTTCAAATTTGGGGACAAAAAAAGTTCGCTATGCGTCTTTGGATCGATCCAACCAAATTAGCTTCTTACGGAATAACGGTAATGGATGTGCGCAATGCGCTGAACAGCCAAAATGTGGAATTACCCTCTGGTAAACTGACGGGAGCTAATACCGAATTGACAGTAAAGACTATTGGTAATCTTTCTACGGAGGAACAATTCAATAACATTATTATCCGCGCTGATCAGACTAAAGTCGTTAGATTGGGTGATATTGGTAAAGCCGCTTTAGAGGCCGAAAATTTTGAGACAAAAATGTCTGATTCGGGATTCCCAATGGTGAGTTTGGCGGTTATTCCTCAACCAGGAACTAATTACCTTGAAATTGCCAATAGCTTCTACAAAGAATTTGACAAATTGCAGAATGACTTGCCCGAAGGCTATGAAATGAATATTGCGATTGATAACACGCAATTTGTTAAAAAGTCCGTATTAGAAGTATTAGAAACACTTATTATTGCAGTTGTACTCGTCGTAATTATTATTTATATCTTCTTCCGAAATTGGTCCATCGCCTTCCGTCCACTTATCGATATTCCAGTATCTTTAATTGCTACATTTTTCATCATGTATTTGTGTGGCTTCTCTATCAATGTATTGACTTTGTTAGCTATTGTACTGGCTACCGGTTTGGTGGTGGATGATGGTATTGTAGTAACGGAAAATATCTTTAAGAAAGTAGAAGAGGGGATGTCGCCCATAGAAGCTGCTATAAAAGGTTCGAATGAAATTTTCTTTGCGGTCATATCGATCTCCATTACACTAGCTGCTGTTTTCTTACCCGTAATATTCTTAGAAGGATTCGTAGGACGATTATTCCGCGAGTTTGGTGTCGTAATCGGGGCAGCGGTACTGATTTCAGCTTTCGTTTCCCTGACATTAACCCCAATGCTAAATGCATATTTAATGAAAGGTGGTGAACAGAAGAAAAGTAAATTCTATGAGCGTACCGAAAAATATTTTGTGGCATTGAATACAGAATATGCGAATTCATTAAAAGGATTTCTTCGGTTCAAATGGTTAAGCTTTGCTATTCTGATTGGCTGTTTTGGGTTAATTTATTTATTCTTTCAACTTTTGCCAAAAGAAACAGCTCCTTATGACGATCGTAGTTATTTGAATGTTCGTGTCACAGCTCCGGAGGGTGTATCCTATGATTACATGGATAAATTTATGACGGATCTAACAATGCTAATTAATGATTCAGTACCAGAGAAAAAAGTCAGTTTAGTAATTACTTCTCCAGGATTTGGTTCTGCATCGGTAAATAGTGGTATGGTGCGTTTGGGATTAGTAAATCCTGACGAACGTGATCGCACTCAGGAAGAAATTGCCAATGATTTGACTAAATTGTCTCGTAGATTCTCGGAAGCACGTGTGGCTGTATCCCAACAGCCAACCATTTCTGTAAACAGACGTGGTGGTATGCCTATTCAATACATTATTCAGGCACAAAATTTTCAACAATTGGAAGAGAAAATTCCACTTTTTATGGAAGAATTGTCGCAAGACCCAACTTTCTCTATTACGGATGTGAATTTGAAATTCAACAAGCCTGAAATTTATGTAACGATTGATAGAGAAAAAGCACAAGCTTTAGGAGTCTCAGTATTGGATGTAGCGCAGACATTGCAAATGTCTCTTTCAGGTCAACGCTTTGGCTATTTCATGATGAATGGAAAGCAATATCAAGTGATGGGACAATTTGATCGTAAAGATAGAGCGACTCCAAATAATTTAGCAGCTATTTATGTGAAAAATAATAGAGGTGAACTCATTCAACTGAGCAATATTGTAGAATTAGAAGAGCGAAGCAGTCCTCCGCAATTGTATCACAATAATCGTTATATGTCGGCGACAGTTTCAGCTGGTTTGGCACCGGGACGTAGTATGGGAGATGGAATACAGGCGATGGAACGTATTCGCTCCAAAGTATTGGATGAAACATTTACAACAGATTTGGGTGGTGAATCGCGCGATTTTGTAGAAAGTGGTTCGAATACCATGTTTGCTTTTGGCTTAGCGGTATTATTAATATTCTTGATATTGGCAGCACAGTTCGAAAGTTTTACAGATCCTATTATTATAATTATTACCGTGCCTTTAGCGGTAGCGGGAGCGTTATTTTCGCTGTGGCTATTTGGTCAGACTTGGAATATATTCAGTCAGATTGGTACCATTATGCTGATTGGTTTGGTAACCAAAAACGGTATTTTGATTGTGGAGTTTGCAAACCATTTGCGTGAACAAGGAATGGACAAATATAACGCTGTAGTAGAAGCTGCAGAATCTCGTTTAAGACCTATTCTAATGACTTCCTTGGCTATTGCGTTCGGTGCTTTGCCTATCGCCTTATCATTGGGAGCCGCTTCTACGAGTAGAATAGGGATGGGGGTTGTAATTGTAGGCGGAACGATGTTTTCACTGATATTGACATTATTTGTGATTCCAGGATTCTATCTGATGATGTCGCGTCCAAGAAAACATAGACCTGAGTTTGATAATATTGAAGATTAGTATGAGAAGAAGGGTATATAAAATAATAGCTTGTCTATTGTTATGTGCAAATATGAGTAAGGCACAAGAGCTACTTACCGTCAGAGATGCCATAGCTATAGCTTTAGAAAATAATTATGATATCAAATTATTTCAAAATAATTTAAAAGTAGCGCAAGAGAATGTGACACCTGGAAATGCGGGCATGCTGCCGACGGTGACAGGTAATTTTACACAAAGCAATAGTGTTTCAAATTCTAACCAGACACAGATTTCGGGTGAGGTACGCGCTTTGGATAATGCCAAGAACAATAGTTTGAATTACGGTGTTAGTGTGGGATGGACTGTATTTGATGGACTGGGAATGTTTTCGCGCTATGAAACTTTGAAGGAATTACAAAAGCAAGGCGAAGCAGAATTGCAGCGTTCTGTAGTAACACGAATTTCGGATGTGATATCTACTTATTATACAATCGTAGAGCAACAAAATCTGCTTTCCGCAATGGATTCGAGTATCGTGATTTCGCAAGAAAGATTGCGTACAGCCGAAAATAGATTTTCTATTGGTAAGGCATCACGATTAGAAGTATTGAATGTTCAGGTCAATCTGAATACCGATGAATCGAATCGCATCAAGCAGGCAAACGTAGTTAAGAATTTAAAAATCGCGCTGAATAATCTTTTAGCTCGCGATTTGCAACAAGAGTTTCAAGTGGTACGAGAAGTGCATATTGATCAATCACTGACGCTTGGTAACTTATTAGAACAAGCGAAGTCCAGCAATCCAGATTTGATATTAATTAGTATCAATAGAAGATTAGCCGAGTTGGAAGAGAAAACAATAAGAGCCAACCGTTATCCTACAGTTCGATTGAATGGTGGATATAATTTTTCTGAATCGGAATCTAGCTTGGGTTTCGTAGCTCAATCCAAATCGCGTGGCTTGACCTATGGTGTTACTGCTTCGGTTAATATCTTTGATGGTTTTAACCAACGAAGAAACGAACGTATTGCAAAGCTGCGTATTGAAAACGCTGATTTGCAAATCAACCAAACAAATCTGCAGATTGAAACCGAAATTTCTCAAGCTTACAATCTTTATATAACGAATCTTGCTCTGGTAGAGTTGGAAGAGAAGAATGAGCAGATTGCCCGACAAAATATGAACATTACTTTAGAAAAATATAAAATAGGTACGGTGAGTGCTGTTGAATTTCGTGATGCGCAGGAGAACTTTATAAATGCAGTATCTAGATTTAATTCTGCCCAAACGCAAGCTAAATTATCCGAAACTTTACTGATGGAATTGATTGGGAAAATCGAATTGTAACAAACGAAATAGACAATCGAATTCGTAAAATTGGACAAACGTTTGCGTTTATGAATGATTTTATAATCTGATAATTATGAATTATACTTGTTAAAGATAATAAGAAGAACATTATCGATAATCCTTGAAAACCTAAGAAAAGATAAGCATTGGTTTTCTTGAATATTGACTGTTTAGTTTGTTTTAATATAGGTGATTTTTAGGGGGGCTTCGTGCCCCCTTAATTTAAGACAAAGATTTATAAATCAAATTTTTATGAGTACAAATAGAAGAGATTTTCTCAAAAAGGCATCATTACTTTCAGCTACAGCGATTACTTTGCCTTCATTACATGTGAAAGCGGCTGAAGCGCCTAGATTCAATATGTCAGGATACGCAGCACCAAAATTGGATAAAGTACGTGTCGCATTTGTGGGTTTGGGTAATAGAGGTACAGGTGCAGTAGATAGATATACATTCATTGAAGGCGCTGAGATTGTTGCGGTATGTGATAAACATGCGGATAGAGTTACGAAGCACCAAAATGCGGTAGTAAGTAAAGGTTTGAAAAAACCAGCTGGTTTTTCTGGAGAAGATGGTTGGAGAGAGATGTTGAAATCAGTGAAAATTGATTTATTATATATCTGTACACCTTGGGATTACCATACAGAGATGAGTATCGAAGGTATGAAATCAGGTGCGCACGTAGCTTGTGAAGTGCCTATTGGTTTGACGGTAGAAGATTGTTGGAAAGTAGTTCGTACATCCGAAGAAACTAGAAAACACTGTATGATGTTGGAGAACTGTTGTTATGACTTCTTCGAATTGCAAACATTGAACATGGCTCGTGCAGGTGTATTTGGAGAAATTATCCATGCTGAAGGTGCTTATATCCACGACCTATTGGATTTGAATTTCAGCAAAACATATTACGATGATTTCTGGAGATTGAAAGAAAATATCCGTTTCCACGGTAACTTATACCCTACGCATGGTATAGGTCCAGTAGCACAATGTATGAATATCAACCGTGGTGACGTAATGACTTCATTAGTAAACGTTGCTTCAAACGATTTCCATATGGGCGAAGAAGCTAAACGTTTGGCGGAGAAAGATCCTGCAACTTACGGTCAATTCGTAGGTGCTGAATATAGAGGTAATATGAATACTACATTGATTCGTACGCAAAAAGGAAAAACGATCATGATTCAACATGATGTAACTTCTCCTCGTCCGTATTCTCGTATTCACATGTTGAGCGGTACTAAAGGTTTTTGTGAGAAATACCCTAAAATTGGTGTCAGCTTAAAATCTCATCATAATGGTCATGATTTTCTTCCTGAAGAGGAATTAAACAAATTGCGTGATCAATATACGCCTGAAATCGTAAAATATATCGGTGAACAAGCTAAGAAAGTTGGTGGTCACGGTGGTATGGACTTTATGATGGATTGGAGACTAATCGACTGTTTGCGTAATGGATTGGCGTTGGATCAAGATGTTTATGATGCAGCAGCGTGGAGTGCTATTGTTCCTTTGAGTGTAGAATCTACGAAAAAAGGTAAAACAGTAGAATTCCCAGACTTTACTCAAGGTGCATGGATTTCAAACAAACCGCTTGAATTAACATTGAAGGGTGGTGGAAATACAGGTATTCGTGCGAAGAAAGATGCGAAAAGCAATCAGTTAAGTGTGTAATTGGTAGATGTAATTAATATTTTGGCTTCAGGATAGTTTTCTTGGAGCCTTTTTTTATTTTAGTACTTTAGTGATATTAATATGAAATTCAGCTATTTGTTACTGGTTCTAATTGTGCTTTCTTGTCAGCAAAAGGAAAATAAAAATTCTACTAAAATGGATGAAGGTGCTTCTTGTGCAATGGAAAATGTACCAAGTCGATCAGTAGCAAAAGCACAACAAGATATTATTTCAGGTAAGGATTCGGTTCTGATGGTATTGGTTCAAGGGGCTAAATTCACAATAGGTTCGGATTATTTTCAAGACGCGCAGCCAAAACAAGAAGTAGAGGTCAGTTCCTTTTATATTGATGAACATGAAGTCACCAATGCGCAATTTGCGCAATTTGTTTCAGAGACTAATTACGTAACTGTAGCAGAAAGACCATTAGATCCCAAAGAATTTCCAGGAGTAGATCCTGCGATGCTGGTAGCTGGATCAGCAGTTTTTGTTGGTAATCTAAAAGCTCGTGATTTAAACGATCCTTTGTCATGGTGGGAATATATTCCTGGAGCTTGTTGGAAACATCCAGAAGGTCCTAAAAGCGATATAAAGGGAAGAGAGAATCATCCTGTAGTTCATATCGCTTATGAAGATACCGAAGCGTATGCCAAATGGGCTGGTAAGCGTCTCCCTACAGAGGCGGAATGGGAATTAGCAGCCAAAGCAGGAAATCATAATGATGAAACTTTCTACTGGGGTAATGAAATCAAAAAAGACGGCAAGTGGATGGCAAATACCTATCAAGGTTCATTTCCGAAGAAGAATGCTAAATTAGATGGTTTTGATGGTACGGCGCCAGTTAAATCTTTTCCTGCAAATGCCATAGGTTTATACGATATGGTCGGAAATGTCTGGGAATGGTGTTCGGATTATTATAGATCTGGCTATGCTACGAATGCTTCCAAAGTAAATCCTAAAGGACCATCGGATTCACACGATCCGCAAGAATCCGGCTTAGTCAAACGCGTACAGCGTGGCGGTTCATTTCTTTGTGTAGATAATTATTGCGAACGCTACAAAGCAGGAGGACGTGGCAAAGGCGAAATCAATAGCCCAACCAATAATGTAGGTTTCCGATGTGTGAAGGATATTTAGCAAAATCGTCATTTCGACGAAGGAGAAATCTATACATATGTATTATATATTTGCATATAAATCAAATAAATCACAATGGATAGGGAGATAAATTAATAAAGTTATGTAATTAAAAATGTAGAATCCTTGTTGTTTTTTTATGAACTCCACATCTACTATTAAACACTTTATAGAATGTAATAGAGCTTATGAAAAATCAATCCTAGTTATGACTAATTTAAATTCATTTTAGTAGGATTAGTATTTTCGTTAAAGGAGACATTAATTTCTCCAATATCCCATTTGTCCAAAACTTTTAAATTGCATATATAATTTTCCTCGTTTTTAATATCTAACGAATCAATTTCAATAATTTTTAAAATGGAATTCCATTCATTTCCTAAATATCCTGCAATTGAATCTATAGAAATAATCGATTTAGATGAGATTCCTTTTTGAATTTTATATACTATGTCCGAAACATACGATTGGATTTGAAGTCTGTAATCTATTTGTTTTATTGCAGGAAATTCATTGGATAAAACATACAAATCAGTATATCTATTAGCTAACTCTTCTTCGGTTAAATTTTGCATAATATCTATTTCAGACTCAACAGTTTTCCTCTTTAATTCTTCAGAAACTCTAAATTTATTTCCTGTATATTCAGGTAAATAGTTTTCTAATGCTCCATTATTTAGCAAAAAAACTCTATTAGTTTTTAAGGCATCTGATATATTTTGTAATTTTTGTTTTATTAACGTAATAGAGTTTTTAGTTAATATTTTTTCCAAATTTTCCCTATTAGTTTGAATTTCGATCAATAATGAAGTTCTGAGTTTTTTCCACTTATTTTTATCTGAAGATGAGTTTAATGTAATTAAATACTTTTGAAATTCATAGAATTCTGACGCTATATCTGTAATATTTATAATTTTATCAATTTGTGTTTTAATTGTTTTTTCAAGATCCGAGCAAGCATCTTGAAATGTCTCACTTGCTCCGATTGAAGCTAAATATTCTTTTGCTAAATCTGAAGAATCAGCACTTTGTCTTAATTTTTTGAGTAAAGAGGCTATCTAAGTCATAAACGAAATATGCTTTTTTACCTAGTGATTGAGTCAAATAAAAATATTGAGCGATTTTATCATTACCACCTACATCAATTAAACAACTTCCGGCACCTTCTAAAGATATTCCTCGTTTATTTTGCAAGGCTTGGAAAAACATTGAGTCAAAAATACCTTCAACAAATATTGGAAAGTCAGCAAAGAATAATTGTTTGTGATGAACATTTAAGTTAGCTACTAAACCTCCAAATAATTTTAATTTTTCTTCTGCTATATTTCCAATATGTGCAGGAGTATCAAAAGTTGAATTAAAGGAAATCACGGATTTTAAATCATCTGTAGATTTTAAATCAAGTATGAATGGTGAATGAGTAATTAGTACAATATTCTTTTTCCTAAATCTTGGATTGTGCAAGACCTTTTTAATTTCATTAATTAGGAATGATTGATATTGAGGATGTAAGTTTAATTCAGGTTCATCTATAATTAGAGATTCATTCTCATCATTATACAAATGAGTAAGTAGTATTAATAGTTCTTTAATTCCGTGACATTCATCTTTATGTAACTTATACGATTTTTCAGAAATTTTATTATACGCAACAGGATTTAATCTTCCTGAATCCCACTCCATTTTAATATCTCTATTTAAAAGTTGAGATAATGTAGCCTCAATTTGTATTCTTAGATCATATCGTTCTTCTAATAGAATAAAAGCATCAAAACCGTAACCAAGTTTTTTGCTAGACAGTCCATAATGTTCAAACTGGTCTTTGTTAAATCCTGTATGAAACATTGGATTTCCCATTACATTATCAAAACCATTATGCTTTGCAGACAATCCATAATCGGTCTGCTGACAATGTTCTGCAGTTTTCTAAATGAGGTTGTAGAGCTTCAGAAAATCTACTTTTCCCTGAGCCATTCGGACCAACTAAATAAATTAATTCTGGTAAAGTATCAATTTCAAATTCTTTATTAGTCCAAGGAGTGGGAAGATTAAATTTCATATTTTCTATTAGTGTCTATTTTTTTAATAAGTCATTTTATATCCACAATCAAACATATTACAATAATTACATTGTAATAGAGTATAACAATTAGACCATTGATTAGTGCTTTTAGAGTAATTTATAAAGATAACAAATTGACTAATATCTTTTTAATAACTCTTTAAACAAAAACTCCCTAACAATTGCTTGCGAGGGAGTTCCTTTTTATAATATTTCTTGTATGCTTATTGTGCGTTCAAGAACATTGATTTTTTAGATACTAATTCTCTAAAGTAAGGGTCTTGAAGATCTTTGATAAAGCGGATTGCTTCACCAGTAGATTTCATTTCAGGACCTAATTGTTTGTCTACTTCAGGGAATTTAGAGAATGAGAATACCGGTTCTTTGATAGCCCATCCTGTTAATTTGCGCTCGATAGTGAAATCTTTCAATTTGTTAGCACCTAACATTACTTTTGTAGCGATATTGATGTAAGGAACATCGTATGCTTTAGCGATGAAAGGAACTGTACGAGATGCACGAGGGTTAGCCTCGATTACGTATACGTTTTCACCTTTGATAGCAAACTGAATATTTAATAATCCTCTTACATTTAAAGCTTTCGCTAATTTGATAGAGTATTCTTCCATTTTGTCTTGTACGGCTTGAGACAAGCTGAATGGAGGCAATACTGCTGAAGAGTCACCCGAGTGGATACCTGCAGGCTCAATGTGCTCCATCATACCGATGATGTGAACATCTTCACCGTCACAGATTGAATCTGATTCAGCTTCTTCGGCTCTATCTAAGAAGTGGTCAATCAAGATATGGTTACCTGGAAGGTTTTTAAGCAAGTTCACCACTGCTTTTTCCAAGTCTTCATCGTTGATCACGATGCTCATACCTTGACCACCCAAAACGTATGAAGGACGTACCAACACTGGGTAACCTACTTCATTCGCCACTTGAATAGCTTCTTCTGCTGAAGTCGCTACGCCATATTTTGGATAAGGAATATCTAAATCTTTCAATAAGTCAGAGAAACGACCACGGTCTTCTGCTAAGTCCATGTTTTCGAAAGATGTACCGATGATTTTCACACCTAATTTCTCTAGACGATCAGCCATTTTTAATGCTGTCTGACCACCTAATTGAACGATAACACCTTCAGGTTTCTCTAATTCGATGATCTCACGTACGTGCTCCCAGAATACAGGCTCGAAGTATAATTTATCAGCCATGTTGAAGTCTGTAGAAACTGTCTCAGGGTTACAGTTAACCATGATCGCTTCGTAACCACATTCTTTAGCTGCTAATAAACCGTGTACACAAGAGTAATCGAATTCGATACCTTGACCGATACGGTTAGGACCAGAACCTAATACAATGATTTTCTTTTTATCTGATACGATAGACTCGTTTTCAGTTTCGAAAGTAGAGTAGTAGTAAGGAGTTTGTGCTTGGAACTCAGCAGCACATGTGTCCACCATTTTGTACACACGGTTGATGCCTAATTCTTTACGACGATCGTAAACTTCATCCTCAGTGACGTTACCTAATAACCAAGCGATTTGTTGATCCGAATATCCTTTTTGTTTCAATGTCATGAAGAAATCGCGAGGAATATTCGATAATTGGTAACGACGTAATTCAGTTTCTAATTGAACCAATTCTTGGATCTGAACTAAGAACCATTTGTCGATTAAAGTTGCTTTACGGATAGATTCCAAAGGAACACCTAATTCGAAAGCATCTTTGATATGGAAAAGACGGTCAGAGCTTGGATGCTCTAAACTGTGCATAATCTCTTCTAAGTTGCGTAATTGACGACCATCAGCACCTAGACCCGCACGGCCAGTTTCTAATGATTGCGCCGCTTTTTGCAATGCTTCGATGAATGTACGGCCGATTGCCATTACTTCACCTACAGCCTTCATCTGAAGACCTAATTCTTTGTTGGCACCTTTGAATTTATCAAAGTTGAAACGAGGAACTTTTACGATAACGTAGTCTAAAGTAGGCTCGAAGTATGCAGATGTTGTTTTAGTGATTTGGTTTTGTAACTCATCCAAGTTGTAACCGATAGCCAATTTAGCTGCGATTTTAGCAATTGGGTAACCCGTTGCTTTTGATGCTAAAGCAGAAGAACGCGATACACGAGGGTTGATTTCGATAGCAATGATTTCTTCGTTTTCTGGATTTACAGAGAATTGAACGTTACAACCACCTGCGAAGTTACCGATAGAACGCATCATCTTGATAGCTTGATTACGCATATCTTGGTAACACTTATCCGATAAAGTCATACCTGGAGCTACTGTGATGGAGTCACCTGTATGAATACCCATTGGGTCAAAGTTCTCGATCGTACAGATAATGATTACGTTATCATTTTTATCACGTAACAATTCCAACTCAAACTCTTTCCAACCCAAAACAGCTTGCTCTACCAATACCTCATGTGTAGGAGATGCGTGTAAACCTCTATTTAAAGCAGCATCGAATTCTTCTTTCTTGTGTACGAAACCACCACCAGTACCTGCTAATGTGTACGAAGGACGAATTACCAATGGATATCCGATTTCTTGTGCAGCTTCTTTACCTTCTAAGAATGAGTTAGCAATTTTTGATTTAGCTACACCCACACCGATATCTACCATTAATTGACGGAATTCTTCACGGTTTTCAGTCTTTTCGATAGCGGCAACATCAACACCGATTACTTGAACGTTGTATTTTTCCCAAAGTCCGCGATTGGAAGCTTCAATACATAAGTTCAACGCAGTTTGACCACCCATTGTAGGCAATACCGCGTCAATTTTTTGTTCTTGAAGAATTTGCTCAATACTTTCGCATGTAAGTGGTAATAAATAAACATGGTCTGCAACAACTGGGTCAGTCATAATAGTTGCAGGGTTTGAGTTGATTATCGAAACTTCGATACCTTCTTCTTTCAAAGATAGGGCAGCTTGAGATCCAGAGTAATCAAATTCACACGCTTGTCCGATAACAATAGGACCAGAACCTATGATTAAAACGGAGTTAATGGAGGTGTTTCTTGGCATTATTTATTAAATCAAAAAGTTTAAATATACTATTTGTTGCTGTTTGCAAAGCGGAAGAAATGCCTTTATAGAGAAGTGTATTCCGACTGCTTTGTCGGAGTGCAAAGTTATATATTTATTTTTTAAAATCATGAATAAATTAGGATTATTTATTGTCAAAACAATGTCCTTAAATGAAGAAACCTTACAAATTTTGTAAGGTTTCTGAATTCTTATTTCTTTAAATGCAAATCAAAGTATTTTGCAATCTTATCATACATATGCACTCGGTCTTTTCCGCGTACATTATGTTCGTGCGATGGATATAAGAAATAATCCACTTGAATGCCTTTTTTGATACATTGTTCAATGAAATCCATGCTATGCTGTTGCACAACGACAGGATCTTGAGCACCATGAATAACCAATAGATTTCCTTTCAGTCTATCCACTTTGTCCAATAGAGAAGTCTTTTTGTAACCCTCTGGATTTTCTTGAGGCGTATCCATATAACGTTCGCCGTACATGACTTCGTAATATTTCCAATCGATAACTGGACCACCTGCGACAGCAGCTTTGAATGTAGCATTGTGTTTGGTCATCAATGATGTAGTCATATATCCACCATAACTCCAGCCAAAGATTCCCATATTTTCCTTATCTACATACGGTAAAGATTTCAGGTAGTCAAAACCTACGAGCTGGTCCGCCATTTCGGCTTCACCCAAATTTCTATGTGTTACTCTGGTAAAGTCGCGTCCTCTTGCATCTGACCCACGATTGTCTAAAGTAAAGACCAAATAACCATTTTGAGCCATGTACAAATCAAAATAGCCTACACCGCCCAACCATCTGTCGGTAACTAATTGCGCATGCGATCCACCGTATAGATATACCATTACAGGGTATTTTTGTGTTGGATCAAAATTAGCAGGGTAGGTGATACGTGCATTCAAAGGCGTTTTTCCGTCAGGTGACAAAAATTCTTTGAACTCTATCTTCGGTAAATTAATCTGTCCTGCAAATGGGTTCTCTGCTTCGAAAATGGATTTGCTTTGACTATTTTTAGTTTCAAGCACCTGAATTTTATTAGGAGTAGTCAAATTACTGTATTGGTCCAACACATATTTTCCGGTTGGACTTACAGTTGCGTTATGCACCCCGTTTGTTTTGGTCAATTGTGTAGTTTTACCAGATTTAATTTCTACTTCATAGAGGTGACGTTCTAATCCTTTGTTGGTCGCACCTACATAATATGCTTTTGTACCTGCTACATTAAATCCTTTGAAATCTTCTACTATTACTTCTTGATAACCCAAATGTTTTATCAATTTACCATCTGTATTGTATAAGTACAATTGATTGAAACCATCCTTGTCTGTTTGGTAAAGGAATTGGTTTTTGGCATTTGGCAAAAAGATTAATTCGTGTTGCGGTTCTACCCAAGTTGAGGATTTTTCTTCAAAAAGAGTTTTTACAAAATCACCAGTTTTGGCGTTGTACTGGTTTAATTTGAGATGATCTTGACCACGGTTCAATACACCTACATATACAAATTCATTATTTGGATCCCAGGTAACTGAAGTTAGATACTGTTCTTTCGGCTCACCCGTTTTTAAAGTAGTGTAGGATTGAGTTTCTGTATTGAAAACGACTAAAGTCACTTCTTCGGATTTCATGCCCGCCATTGGGTAGCGGATGTAATTGACAGTAGCCACACGCGCATCCCATTGCGGTAAAGGATATTTAGTTACCATCGTTTCATCCTTTCGGTAATACAACAACTGCTTTCCGTTTGGAGACCACCACATGCCTTTATGAATACCAAATTCCTGACGATGTGTATAATCGCTGCCGTTTACAATGCCATCCATCGTGTCCTTAGTAACTTGAATTTTTTGTCCTTCAGCGGTTAATATTTCAATATTACTACCTACTAAATAAGCTGTATGGGTGTTTAATTCAGCGTTTGTTAATCCATTAGGAATTGACTTAGTTACCATAGCAGATTTAGTTTTTGTATTGTAGGTAATATCAAAAAGTGTCTTTTCCGTAGGTAACTGAAATTTGATATGGTCTGTATCTACCCATTTGTATGAAGAGGGAAATCCTCTCAAAGTGAATTTTTCTGTTGTGATTACTTTATTTAAAGCAGCTTTTAGGTCATCTGCGTTCGCAATAACCTTTTCCGACCAATTTTCTTTAGCACTTCTGGCAATAAGTTGTTGGTAGCTTTGGTCAAGGTGCGTGAAAACATCCATATTTTTAGCCCATTGAATACCATAAATAGTCTTTGGTGCAAATTTACTTGGTCCAAAAACTGTTTCATCAATAGTAAAATTGCGCTGCGCATATGCGGTGGAGCTACTTAAAAGAAAAAGTAATAAGAGTTTTTTCATGTTTTAGAAAATGTTTCACTGCGAAAATATAGAATTCTACACACTTTGCGGTTTAATTACACTATTGTTTAATTTATTTTACAAAGGTCGAATCCAAATATTTCTAAAACTCACTAAATCACCGTGGTCTTGCAGAATAAGTGGGCCAGCGCCATGAGGAATAACCTGAGGCATTCCAATATATTCTGTTGTTCCTTCGATTTGTGTATTATATTGCACCACTACACCATTATGAAGTACGGTCACAGTACCTTTCTTGATTAAAATATTGTCCTTGTTAAAACGTGGAGCAGTGTATAGAATGTCGTACGTATGCCACTCACCAGCTGGTTTTACAGCGGATACTAGGGGTTGTCTTTGCTTATAAATTGAACCAGCTTGTCCATTGACATAAGTTGGATTGTTGTCATTGTCCAAAACCTGCAATTCATATTTTCCTTGTAAAAATATACCACTATTTCCGCGACCTTGTCCTTGTCCTTTTATTATATCTGGACTTTTCCATTCGATATGTAATTGAAAATCTTCAAATTCTTGTTTGGTTTGAATATCTCCGCTACCGGGTTTTACGGTTAATATACCATCTTTAATGGTCCATGGAGCATCGGTATTTGAATTCTTAGTGCTAACCCATTGTTTCAAATCCGTGCCATCAAATAGCACAATAGCATCGCTGGGTGCTTTGTTTGGCGTAGTATGTACTACTTTGGATTTAGGTTCATAAAATTCCGTGTCCTGAGGTTGAAATTTTGTTTGAGCAGAAAGAAATGGCGTGCAGGCCAAATTGAAAAGAATAAATAAAGTAAGTTTAGAATGATGTTTCATAAGTTTTAAGTTTATGTAATAAATATAAGGAAAAACCCCAAAATTGCTTATTTTTAGATTATGATTACACAAAAAGTAGCCCTGAAGGATGTGCGTTTTTATTCGCCTATTGGGTTTTATGAGGAGGAGCAGGTTTTAGGAAATGAGTTTTACATAAATTTGGAAGTATTATTTCCTTTCGAAAATTCGGATGCCGAGGATTTAAAGAATACAATTAATTATGAAGAGCTATATCAAATTCTGTTGGATGTAATGCGACCAAAACGTAAGTTATTGGAATCCGCTTTAGAGGATATTTTGGATATTGTTCTAAAAAAATATGCTTTTGCTCAAGAAGTAAATGTTTCTATTCGCAAAGTTAACCCTCCTTTTGGCGGAGATTTAGCCAATTCTGAAGTTTCGTTGGCTTACAAGAGAGATTAATCAAACATTACATACATTTTCAAAATGCCTTTTATGCTGTAAAAGGCATTTTTTATTTCTTTTAAGTGTCATTTTGTCTTCTTTAAATAATTATTTGTGACTTTTTGTCTTGAATTGTGCAATGGTACAGAAGTTGAATAATCCTTTGTGTAAATAATTATAAAAGATTAAAAATAGTATAAGCATAAAATTTAAATTGGAGGATTATACAATGGCATTACTTAAATTCCCTACTAAAGCAGTAAATACAGACGTGGTTAACCCATTCGTAAATAGTGTATTTGATAACTTATTTAACGATTCATTTATCACTGACCGTTTAGTAACTCGTATTCCAGCAGTTAATATTACGGAATTAGAAAAATCATTTGAAGTTGAATTAGCTGCTCCAGGTTTGGAAAAAGCTGATTTTAAAATCAATGTAGATAAAAATATTATTTCTATCTCGGTTGAAAAATCAGAAGAAAACATCACGGAAGAGAAATTATATAGCAAAAAAGAATTTAGCTACAACTCTTTCACAAGATCTTTCACTTTGCCTGATACCGTTGATTATAGTAATATCGACGCTTCTTACGAAAATGGTATTTTGAAAGTGAAAATCGGAAAAAAAGAAGATGCAATAATTGCAAAAAGATTAATAGAAGTAAAGTAGTTTAATATTTAGGTTTTGGTTAGTTTATGAAAATCCCCTCGCTAGAGGGGGTTTTTGTTTTATGAATTTGCAAGTATATTCAGGAAAATATTGGCTTTTTCTTTATAAGAATCTAACACTTTTTTCTCCTCTTTTATAAAAGAATTGTCTTCTAAACGGCCGATGACGACGTTCATTTCTTCTTCATTTTCGTATACCATGCTACGGAATGGATTGTCATAATCTTTTTTGCGGGATTTGTAGATTTCATCATAAATCCACTGCTGCGTAGCAATGCTTTCTTCTATCAATTTTTGTAGAAAAGTAATATCCCATTGCTCGATTGGATTTTGTGTTAATTCTGCCAAAGAAGATAGCGCATGTGCAAATTTTTCTTCTTTGTAATCTGCGCTCCATTGATGGTATTGATGATGTATTTCTTGCCAATTGCTGAATTTATCGGCTTTGATATCTTCCAATAATTGCTGAAGGTCTTCCTTTGCTACAATTTGTCCTCCTAAATTTTCAAAATCTTTTCTCTTCGAATTTTTATAGCTATGAATCTTGCTTAGAATATCATCAGCCAAGGAATTTTCCAAATCAAGATGTTCCAAAATTTGTGTAGCGGCATAATGATGTATCAGCTTTTTAAAAAGATTATAGCTTTCGCGAGCCTTTAGCAATACCACTTTGCGCTTCGAATTTTCTACATTTTCCAAATAGATATCTTGACTAATTTTAATTTGATTGTCTAATAAAATCTTTTTCCCTTCAGGTTTCGAACTCGCCCAATTTGGATAAATAGATTTGCCAACCGCTTCTTCAATGATGTCTAAAGACTCAAAAATTTCATTTATCGTATCAGGCGCCAATACATCGTATTCTAAATATTGATTTTTCATCGTGCGACGATCGCGTGCAACGAATTTTTTTGAATTTCGAATTACCGCGTACATATTGTACAAAAACCAATATCCTGGTACGATAATCAGCCTATCGTTTTGAACATCTGTACTGATTAAGGAAAAAGGAATTTTAATGTTTAATTCATACAAGAAATCACCTTTCACGATAAGTGAGTAAGAAGCAAATTTCGAGTTGTGTTTTAAACTTACGCATAGCCCAGGCCAAAAACCTCGTTTCGCAATAATTTCTCCATCGGCCGAACGGGAATTATGATTAGAGCCAATAGTTGCTCCCGCCGCCATATTGCTTTGTCCCATAACGAGTGCGGCACAAAGAAAAGAATTGTTATGGTGCTGCTCATGTGCAGGAAACAACAGGGAATTTAATACTTCGCAACATGAAATCGTGGAATTGTCACCCAAAAACGAGTTGATCAAGCGCGCGCCATACTTCAGTTGGGAAAATGATGATAAAATAAAACGTACAGCTTTGACACCATAGAAAATTCGACAGCCATAGCCCACGATTCCATTGACAATTTCACAACCTTCACCGATTTGGGTGAAAGCCGTTTCAGTGGAATGAATAGTAACGTTTTTAAGTTTATTTACGCCTTTGATATACGCATAGTCTCCTATTATTACATCGTTAATCATGTTGCTGTTTTTGATCACAACTTGATTACCGATTTCGCTATAATAACCTCCTTTTGTAGAAAAAGCCGAGGACGTTATTTCCTTAAACTTATTTTGCAGAGCTATGTCGTGACGATTACGTGTCCAAATGTACGCATCCGTGGCTTGCATTCCATCAAAAGGTAGAATAGGGCGGGCGCCATTTTCATTACACAGCTCTATCCAAATTCTTTTGTCTTCGGATTCATCTTCTTTTATTATTCCATTCCCAAACTTAGCGTTCTTACTGGTTTCCATGTCATTTATATTCAGAAGAATAACTTCATCTCCTGTAATGTAATTTGACATATAACGCACATGGTGAATAGCATTGTCGTCACCAATTTCGCAATTGATGATTTGACTATTGTATATACCTGCTGGTAATTTTAGATCCTTGTAGTCCAAATAAAATGGCGAGATATTCCCAATTCTCACATTGCCATAAAACTTAGAATTCTTTATTTGATTGGGATTAAAAGTATCAGTAACCAAAATATTCTCCCAGTTGGGAGAATAATTCTGGTTTTGGAGTAAGGTTGATACCTCGGTATCCGATAAATTACGATATAACTTATTTAGTTTTTTTTTATTGGACTCTAGATGATATTTGTTATTAAAGTTTCCCTCATTAACCCAATCATGGCCCAGTTTTTCTAATGGCAGTTTGTTTACTTTCCCCATTTCTTATTCTACTGTTACTGATTTTGCTAAATTTCTAGGTCTATCTACATCTATTTGACGTTCGATACCCACGTAATAGGAAAGTACTTGTAATGGAATAACCGCCAAAATTGGGGCAATCATTTCATGGCTAGCTGGGATTTTAATATGTTCGTCCGAAAGACTGATTGCTAATTGGTCATCTTCTGTCACCACAGAAATTAGTTTTCCCGAACGCGCTTTGATTTCCTGCATATTGCTAACGATTTTTTCATGGACTCTGTCTTTTGTTGCTACAAAAACAACAGGTAGCGTTTCGTCAACCAAAGCAATTGGTCCGTGTTTCATCTCAGCTGCTGGATAACCTTCTGCATGGATATAAGAAATTTCTTTCAGCTTCAAGGCACCTTCTAAAGCGATAGGGAAGTTATAACCTCTTCCAAGGAACAAGAAATCCGTCGCGTTCTGATATTTTTTAGCAATAACTTTAATGTCTTCAACTGTGGAATCCAGAATATATTTTACTTTATCTGGAACCTCGCTAAGTTCTTTAGACAATTGTTTTCTTAATTCTTCAGAAGCTGATTGTTTAAATTCAGCCAATTTTATAGCGAACAATAACAGTACAGTCAATTGTGCTGAAAAAGCTTTGGTACTGGCTACACCGATTTCAGGTCCAGCATGCGTGTATATTCCTGCATCTGAAACACGCGCAATTGACGAACCCACCACATTCACTATACCAAAAATTGTCGCTCCTTGCGCTTTAGCATTCTCTAAAGCCACCAAGGTGTCTGCTGTCTCACCACTTTGCGAAATAGCAATGATAATATCTTCCGGAGTAATAATTGGATTTCGGTATCGGAACTCTGAAGCGTATTCTACTTCGACATTCACACGACACAATTCCTCAATCCAGTACTCAGCCAATAATCCGGCATGCCAACTCGTACCGCATGCAACAATAATGACTCTTTTAGCGGCGATTAATTTTTCCTTGATAGTGTCTAATCCACTCAATGTAATATTTAAGCTCTCTGGATCCAATCTTCCACGTAATGAATCAAAAATTGCTTGTGGTTGTTCATGAATTTCTTTGATCATGAAATGCTCGTATCCGCCTTTTTCGATAGCTGCTAATTCCAAATCCAGCTTTTGCACATAAGGCGTGAGCGTTTCATTGCCTAGATTCTTAAGGATAAGTTGATCAGGATTGATTATAGCAAGTTCATAATCGTTGATATAAACGACCTCTTTGGTATATTCCAGCATTGGCGATGCATCAGAACCAAGAAAATGTTCTCCCTTACCAATTCCGATTACCAAAGGACTTCCTTTGCGAGCAGCAAATAAGGTATCAGGATGTTCTTTTGAAAGGATAAGAATCACATAAGCACCAGTAACTCTTTTTAAGGCAATACGTATAGCTTCTTCCAGTGAACAATTATTGTTGATATAAATATCTTCAATGAAGTTCAATAAGACTTCCGAATCTGTTTCACTATTGAAATGGTAGCCTTTTTGTAATAATTCTTCCTTAAGAGAAGCATAGTTTTCAATGATACCATTGTGAACTAAAGCAAGATTGCCAGAATTTGAATAATGAGGATGCGCATTTGCATCTGAAGGAACTCCGTGAGTGGCCCATCTAGTGTGCCCAATTCCCAAAGTCGAGTGTGTATTTTGAGTTCTGAAAGCTTCTTCTAAAGCTGCTACTTTTCCAGTTTTTTTTACGATTTGAAGTTCGTTAGTCTTGTGAAGTGCAATTCCGGCACTATCATATCCACGATATTCTAGTTTTTTTAAACCTCCAATAAGATATGGATATGCTTGATTGTGCCCTACATAGCCAACAATTCCGCACATATTTTTTTAGTTAAGTCTTAGTTAATAGGTAAAGCAAATATATGCAAACGCAACCGATTGTTTAAGGTGTTTTTCCCGTTTTTAATTAATAAAATTTTTATTAAGATTTTAAATTTATTGAAAAATACTCAATGAAGGTTCTTGACTACAATCTGAATTATTTACCTCCCTTCTTCAGAACTTTTTGGAGTTTCAATAGTTATACCCAAGTAGACTTAAATATTTACATCATATCAATGAAATATTTTCGAAAAAGAATCGGTAAAGGCTTTTCTTATACAGATGAGGAAGGGAATAAGATAACGGATGAAAAACTTCTTTCGTTCTTCCAGTCCTTGGTAATTCCCCCAGCATGGACTAAGGTAGAAATCAATGCTTCGCCTCGTGCTAAAGTAAGAGCTACAGGATTTGATGCCAAAGGCCGAAAACAATATATCTACAATAGCAATTTTAGGCTTCGACAGGAACAAAAGAAGTTTGACCGTATCCTACAATTTGCAAATCAATTGCCTCATATGCGTGCGGTGACGGGTCAGCATCTTCGTAAGCGCAAATTAGATCGCAATAAGGTATTGGCTTGTATGGTGAGGTTGTTGGATGTTGCTTTTTTTAGACCGGGTAGCGATGTGTATGCCAAGCAAAATAAAAGTTATGGACTGACGACTTTACGATCCAAGCATCTGAAAATCGAAGCGGATAAACTTTATTTTAATTATATAGGTAAGGCTGCACAAAAGCAGGAAAAATTAATTGTTGACGCGCAATTGGCAAAAATTGTTCGAGATATTGACGATTTACCTGGGTATGAGATTTTCAAATTTATTGATGAAGAGGGACAGATTCAGGATGTTAAAAGCCAGCATCTCAATGAATATATCCGAGAGGTGATGGGACCTGAATTTTCAGCTAAAGACTTTCGGACTTGGGCAGGCACAGTGATTGCAGCTATGAGTTTAGATGAATTGGGTGCTACCGAAAAAGCGGATCAACGCAAACTAAGCAAAAATATTAAGCAGGCTGTAGTAGCAGTAAGTGAGCGATTGGGAAATACACCAGCCATAGCGCGTAAATCGTATATCGATCCGCGCATTATTGATAATTATACGAAGGGTAAAACTTTGTGCTACTTCAAAAAAGAAGTGGATAGATTGCTAAAGAAAAGTGAGAATCTATCCGTAGAGGAGTTGGGTGTGCTGTGTCTGCTTAAACGACGATTAAATTAATAGAAAATAGTATGAGAGCAATTTGGAATGGGGCTATAGGTTTTGGATTGGTAAATATTCCAATCAAGATATATTCGGCTACGGAGTCAAGTACGCTGGATCTGGATATGCTGGACAAGAAAGATTTACACAATATTCGTTACAAACGTGTCAATGAAGAGACAGGGAAGGAAGTGGCTTGGGAAAATATTGTGAAAGGGTATAAAATCGAGGATAAATATATTGTGTTGGAAGATGAGGATTTTGAGGCTGCTAGCCCTGAAAAGTCGAAAATTATTTCCATCACCCAATTTGTGAAAGAAGCTGATATTGATTCCGCATTATTCGAAACACCTTATTTTTTGGAGCCTCAAAAAAATGGTGAAGCTGCTTATAATTTATTGCTAAGAGCTTTATTAAAAACCAAAATGGGAGGCATAGGTTCTTTCGTGATGCGGGAACGGGAAATTTTGGCCTTAATTCGTCCATATGACGATAAGATTTTAATGTTGAATCGTATGCGTTATCCGGAGGAAATGCGAAGCTATGATGATTTGAATATTCCAACGCGTAAGGCTGCTCCTAAAGCAGCAGAGTTGAAATTAGCTGAATCGCTAATTAAATCTTTGGCCAAACCTTTTGAGCCTAAGGATTATACGGATACCTATAATGAAAAGTTGCTGAAGATCATTAAACAAAAAGCAAAAGGTAAAAAAGTAAAAGTTTCGGCTGTAAAAGAACCAGATGCAAAAGCATCAGATTTGATGGCGATGCTGAAAGCCAGTTTGGACAAAGGAAAGAAAAACGCAGGTTAGTAAAGGAGATTAACATGGGGTTAGAGGTTTATAATCAAAAGCGAAATTTCAAGGAGACGGCGGAACCGGAAGGCAAGAAGTCTCGTAAAAGCAAAAAACTGCAGTTTGTGGTACAGCGCCATGCGGCTTCGCGTTTGCACTATGATTTTCGGTTGGAGGTAGATGGTGTGCTCAAAAGTTGGGCTGTGCCCAAAGGTCCTTCACTCAATCCCAATGACAAGCGACTAGCGATGATGGTCGAGGATCATCCCTATGCGTACCGAACTTTTGAAGGAACTATTCCAAAAGGAAATTATGGTGCGGGAGAAGTGGAAATTTGGGATAAAGGCTATTATGAACCATTAAATAAATCCAAGGGGACATCTGCAGATAAGTTAATGCAGCAGGAAATAGAAGATGGTTCGGTGAAAGTCGTACTTTATGGGGATAAATTACAGGGGGAATTTGCCTTGGTCAAAATAAAAAATGGCGATCAGGACAATGCGTGGTTGCTTATCAAACACAAAGATGAGCATGCTGTTACCAAAAAATATGATGCTGAAAAGAATATCGATCCTGACTCTAAAGTAACTGCCTATTTGGAGAGTAAAAAAAAAAGTAAGTCCAAAGGAAAAGAAAAAGTAATCTCTATATCAAGCAAACCAAGCGCTACTGCTAAAGAAAGAAAGCTTCCTGAAACTATTGTACCGATGCTATGTAAAGTGGCAGATAAACCATTTGATAGTGAGGAATGGGCTTTTGAAATAAAATGGGATGGTTATCGCGCCATTGCGGATTTACGCGGTGACAAAGTCAAATTATATTCCCGCAACGGCTTAGACTTTGCGCGTAAATTTCCCAAAATAGCCAATGCCCTAAAACTACAATCTTACGAGATGGTTTTAGATGGTGAGGTGGTCGCTTATGATTCGCAAGGAAAGCCCAGTTTTCAGCGTATTCAGCATCTTGAAGAAGACGATCAAAAGGCTGTTATTTATCAGGTTTTTGATTTACTCTGGCTCAATGGACATTCTACGCAAGAGCTGACTTATTTGCAACGCAAAGAATTGTTAAGCGAAGCTTTGGTTGCCAATGAGGTCGTGCAATACCATGATTTTGTATTAGAAAATGGTAAAGCTTTCTTTAAAGAAGCCAAAAATCTAGGTTTAGAAGGAATTATTGCCAAAAAGGTGGATTCTTACTACGCTCCGAATGTCCGAAGTTCGGAATGGTTGAAAATTAAAGTACAGCAAACCGAAGAAGCACTAATTTGTGGCTTCACCGAAGCGAAAGGTTCGCGAAGTAAGTTTGGATCGTTAATCTTGGGGAAATATTTAGATAATGAACTTGTGTTTTGTGGACATGTTGGAACGGGTTTCACCGAAAAGAAATTAAAAGATTTGCACAGTCTTATGCTGCCTTTAGTTCGTAAAACGTCGCCTTTTAAAAAGGTTCCAAAAACCAACGGAAAAACGACTTGGATAAAGCCCGAACTTATTGCTGAAATAAAATTTACGGAACTCACCCGAGACTTGGTATATAGACATCCGGTATTCTTACATCTAAGAGAGGATAAAGGTGTGGAGGAAATCTATTTTTCACCTGAAGACAAAAAGGAAGCCGCTAAAAATACATCACCTATGCATACAGCAACAGCTACATCTTCGATTGGCAAAAAGGATTTGACTAAAACTATCGGCGGTCAAAAGCTCAAATTGACCAATCAGGATAAAATTTACTTTCCAGAACTGGAAATCACCAAAGGTATGGTCATTGACTATTACCAAAGTATGGCTAAATATATACTGCCTCATCTAAAAGATCGTCCACAATCTTTAAATCGCTTTCCGAATGGGATTAATGGCATGAGTTTTTATCAAAAAGATGCGGCTGAAGAGACGCCGAGTTGGATACCCACACAAGAAGTCTTTTCAGAAAGTACGGATAAGTATATTGATTACATTGTCTGCAACGATAAGGCTGCTTTGGCTTACCTCAATAATCTAGGCTGCATAGAAATGAATCCTTGGATAAGTAAAATATCCAATATGGATAAGCCCTCTTATCTCGTACTGGATTTAGATCCTTCGGATAATAATACGTTTGATGACGTGATAGAAACGGCACAGGCTGTAAAATATATTTTGGATCAAGGTAAAATCGAAGGATATCCAAAGACCTCAGGCAGTACGGGAATGCATATTTACATTCCGATGAATGGAAAGTATACGTATGATCAGGTTAAAGATTTTGGGCATGTATTGATGCAGATGGTGCAAATAAAATTACCTAAACTGACCACACTGGAAAGAAGTTTGCAAAAGCGGGATAAAAACAAAATATACCTCGATTATTTACAGAATCGCCGTGGCCAAACCTTGGCTAGTGTATATAGCCTTCGTCCGAAAAAGGATGCTACAGTTTCGATGCCTTTGGCTTGGGAAGAAGTAAAGCTGGGTATGAGACCCGCTGATTTTAATCTCTTCAATGCGTTGGAACGGGTTGAAGAAAAAGGAGATTTATTTAAGCCTGTTTTGGGAAAAGGAGTCGATATTTTGAAAGCGATTAAACTGCTGGAATATTCCGAATAAAATGTGATTATGGAACCGAAGTTTTTATTGGAAATTTTGTACCGCACTGGTATTATGTTTCTGGTTATTTTGCTGGTGCTTCGCTTATCCGGAAGGCGAGGGGTTCGGCAATTAACTTTATTTGAAGTCGCTATTATTTTGGGAATGGGTTCAGCTGCAGGTGACCCCATGTTTCAGGAAGAGGTTCCGCTATTGTACGGTATCACTGTATTATTTACCATAGTCCTACTTTATAAAGGGATAACTTGGATTAGTTCGCATTGGAAATTTCTGCACGAACTATTGGAAGGTAAATCCATGGTTATTGTTAAGGATGGGGAGTTTGATATCAAGCATGAAACCGATGCGGACTTTTCCCAAATGGAATTTTTCGCTGAACTACGTAATCAATCCGTCGAACATTTAGGACAAGTTCGTTACGCCTTATTAGAAACCGATGCTACCTTAAGTATTCTGTACTATTCGGATTATGAAGTAAAATATGGTCTGCCTTTATTTCCGGATAAATATAAAGCCATCAAAGCTTTACCTGTGGACCAACCCTGCGCTTGCATGTTTTGTGGTAGAGTAGAAGAAGAGCTTGCCTCTGTTGATTCGGTATGTCCCCGCTGTCACCACAAAGAATGGGCTTTAGCGCTGAATACAAAACGAATCTCCTAGATTTAAAAATTCTTATATACTGACCTATTTAGCCCTTCATCTCGACGAAAGGGGAGATGTCTAGGTTATATACATTTTAAGAGTACAATTTTTAGATTTCTCTCTTCGCTGCGCTACGTTCGAAATGAACTGTGTTTAAATCCAAATAAAAATTTAAAATTCACTAAAATAATATTCTGTATATTTTAGCCATAGCCAAATTGAGCTTTATAAGGTTCACCTGATTTAGCTATTGCAAATACTTGTTTAATAAGCTTATTTACCGCCGCTATTAGAGCTACGCGATAAGG
>NZ_JAAKGQ010000038.1:0-33340 GCF_011043515.1 Sphingobacterium sp. SGL-16
AATGATGATTTAATAATTGCTCCGGATATTGGAAAAGCATCAGATATTTATATATCTAATCCATTCTCAAATAAGGATGCAGAAATATTTGGCTATAAGGGTACTTTAGAAGTCTCGGGTAATATGTCGGTCAATATTGTGCTACAACGTTTGTACAGTCAAGTTAAAGTTGAGTTTACAGACCAGGATTTATCAGCTGTAAAGAAAATTGTTCTTAACCAATTACATGAACCCTTCTTTTATAGTCCTTTTGCAACTGGCTTATTAAATCCAATTCTGGATCAGTCCGCGATTGAAATAGAAGATGATTTTCAATCGAATAAACAGGTTATATTCAATCAATTTATGGGACTGCTAAATGAAAATAAACCAGTTAACTACATTTTAAATGTTATAGGTGATGCAGGAGTGTTACAATCATTTGAATTGAGTAGTTCTCTTAAAAATAACATCCAATTGGATTTTAGAGGAAATTTATTGGAGGGCGCGCCAAATAATGTTGCTTTTAAAATCACTAAAAATGAAAATTGGGACGGTGAAAATGAGGTTAGTTTTTAGTCTGTATATATGATTAACCAATGAGGAGTTTTATGTATTACGTATGCTCCCTTACTGAAAGAATGTAGTTGCTGTATATATATTTGGTTTAAAATAGCCACATTATTTAGTGTGGCTATATCTTTTTAGTCGTTTACTGTTAATTCTCCACGAATATCTTTTTCAATCCAATAAGCCACAGCATCTTGATCTGCTAGTTCTCCTTGTAAATACATGAGCTTGGTAACTGCTGCCTCGAAGGTCATATCATAACCATTCAAAACACCTATGCTTTTCAATCCTTGACTGGTTTCGTATCTGCCTAATTCAACTGAACCTACTTTACATTGTGATATGTTAAGGATATTTTTTCCTGATTTAATTGCATCAGCTAATAAATCTAAAAACCATTTATCCGTAGTTGTATTGCCTGAACCAAATGTTTCCATAACAATGGACCTTACATCCGAATCTAAAATAGACTTAATAGTTGCAGGACTGATACCTGGAAATAATTTGAGAACAGCCACTTTATTATCTACGTGATTGTGGCAAATAAATTCTTTATCCGAATTATTCATCAAAGCATCGAAATTGTATTTCAAATGAATTCCAGCTTCAGCTAATACAGGATAATTTGGCGAACGGAATGCTTCAAATTTGGCAGAATTGTACTTAAAAGAACGGTTACCACGGAAAAGTTTATTGTCAAATAGAATACAAACTTCTTGCACGATAGATTTACCATTGTGCTTTGCACTAGCAATTTCTAAAGCAGTCATCATATTTTCACGCGCATCCGTACGTATTTCGCCAATAGGTAACTGTGAACCAGAAAAAATGACTGGTTTTTGTAGTCCTTCTAATAAGAAACTCAAAATAGAAGCTGAAAAAGCCATCGTGTCTGATCCGTGAAGAATTACAAAGCCATCATAATTATCATAGTTGTCTTTAATAATCTGTGCCATTTCAACCCAAATTTCAGGCGTCATATTGGATGAGTCTATAATCGGATTAAAAGAATGAATCGTCAGATGGTAATCCAAACGGCTTAGATCTGGAAGATTACGCTTGATGAGTTCGAAATCAAAAGGTACGAAGGTGCCAGATTCATCTTGAACCATTCCAATAGTACCTCCTGTATATATGATAAATATATTCATGACTAGATGCCAAATATGTCTATAGAATTTTGAGTAGTAATTTTAGCAATTTCTTCAATGCTTGTTTCTTGTAAATCTGCTACCTTTTGGGCTACATGAATTAAGTAAGAACTTTCATTTTCTTTGCCTCTGTAAGGAGTTGGTGCAAGATAGGGTGCATCGGTTTCCAATACGATATCTTGTAGGTTCAATTCCTTGACTACAAGGTCTAAACCTGCTTTTTTGAAAGTAACTACACCACCAATTCCTAACTTAAATCCGAGGTTGATTGCACGATGAGCTTGCTCCAAAGTTCCTGTAAAGCAATGAAAAATACCATAAAGCTTCTCGTCGTTCATTTCTTCCAAGATTTCGAATATCTCATCGAAAGCTTCACGACAGTGGATGTCAATGGGTAAACCTAAAGATTTTGCCCAATTGATTTGCGTGCGAAAAGCATCTTGTTGCCATGCTAATGTGCTTTTGTCCCAGTAGAGATCTATACCAATCTCACCAATTGCGTAAATCTTAGTATTAGCAATAGCCTGTTCTATTTTTTGTAACTCTTCTTTATAATTTTCTTTTACACTGCAAGGGTGTAGGCCTAACATGGGAAAACACATATTAGGATATGCATTAACAGTGGCCATCACTTGGGGAATCGATTCAGATTCTACATTAGGAAGAAATAATCGATGAATATTGTTTGCAATACATCTTTCGATTTGCTCCTCCATTTTATCTGTTCCTATATGATAATAGATATGTGTATGGGTGTCTGTAAGAATAGTATTTGGAATTGTCATGGCTAAAATAATGCTGTAAAAGTAATAAAATGTTAAAAAAGAATTGCTTACAAAAGAAAAAACACGATTTTGATAACAAAACCGTGTTTTTATTTTAATTATGATAATATATCAAGAGATATATTGCATTTTATTATCTTGTTGGAGCAGGAGCAGGTGTAGCTATAGAATCTGTTTTTGGTGCTGTTCCTTTGATAATGTCAACTAATTCTACATCGAAAATAAGTGGCGCATAAGGAGGGATACCACCTTGAGGCTGACCATTCGAACCGTACGCTAATTTTGAAGGAATAATTAATGTTGCTTTACCGCCTTTGCTTAATAATTGAAGACCTTCAACCCAAGCAGGGATAACTGGATCCACACCTAATGCAAATTTGATAGGTTCAAATGTGCGCATTGGGTTAACTGGAAGTTTCGCTTTGTCTGCTTCTTCTTTGATTGAAGTATCGAATACTTTACCGTGAGTCAATTTACCTACGTAGTTAACTTTTACAGTATCACCGATTGCTGGCTTAGCACCTTTACCTTCTTCTTTAATTACATATTGTAAATCAGAAGCTGTTTTCTTAGGCTCTAATTTGTTGTCTTTTACATAGCTTTCGATTTTACCAGCTTCAGCTTTTTCTAAGTTAGCGATCAACTCTCTGTAATATTTATCTAATTCTACGTGAGCGATTGAATCAGGTAATTCTGCTTTTTTGAAGTGTTTTCTAACTTTGATAGTAAAAGTTAAGAATTTGTCACCAATTGGAAGTTTTGGTTGACCAGATTTAGCAGCCATAGTATCTAAGTTTAGACGGAATACAGCGCTATCACCTTCACCTAAATATTTGAACATAGAAGAATAGCTACCTTTGTAGTTTCCAGCAATAGTGTCAGGAACTACGTTTACGTATTGAGGTAAACCGATATCGTATGTGCTTTGAATCAAAGAGTCATTTCTGTCTGAAGTCACGATCATGTCCACAAATAAGTGGTCACCATCTGTAGCTTTAACAGCACCTTCGTCTTTTACGATTTTGTATTCAAGACCGCCTTCCGCTTTCTTAAAATTCTGACATGAAGTAGCGAATAATCCTACTGCAGCAGCTAATAAAAATATTGATTTTTTCATTTTATTGATTAATACTTATTTACTTATTAATAATTCTGAATATTCAGGTAAAATTGATTTAAATTTATTCACAACAGATGCTAATTCATCCGAAGAACTTCCTCCAGATGCATTTAAGTGACCTCCTCCATTAAAATATTTTTTACATATCTCATTACAAGGTACTTCACCGATCGAACGCAAAGATAGTTTAATTAATTCGGTTCTGTCAACAAATAATGCAGCAAGACGAATTCCTTTGATTGAAAGGGCATAATTTACTAACCCTTCAGTATCCCCTGTTGTAATTTCAAACTGTGCTAAATCTTCTTTTGAAATCGCAAATAGCGCTGTGTTGTATTCAGGAATAACTTCTAAACAATTTAAAAGACAGTAGCCTAAAAATTTAAGTCTACGCTCTGTGGAACTGTTGTAAATATGTTCGTGAATTTCCCAATTGCGTGCACCAGCATCAATTAAACTTGCAATAATATGGTGTACAGCCGAAGTTGTCGATCTAAAACGAAAAGAGCCTGTATCTGTCATAATACCTGCATAAAGACAGGTCGCAATATCAGCATCAATCTGAGCGGACCCCTGACAAACCTCCGCAATGAAAGTATAAATCAGTTGTGCCGTTGCAGCTGCATTAGAATCCCAGTACGTTAATTGCGCGAACTCTTCAGGATCTAAATGATGGTCTACCATCCATTTTTGACCCTTTGCATTCGCAATCACTGGTTCTAAAATATTGGTGCGCGATAAAGCACTATAATCTAGACAGAAGATAATTTCTGCTTCTTCGATTAACTGTTTAGCAAGTTCTGGTTTTTCAGGATAAGCAATTACCTCTTGACGACCAGGCATCCAGTCCAAAAATGTTGGAAAATCTGAGGATACCACCACAGATACATCATGATTATTCTGTTTAAGCCAATGGTATAAGCCTAATGAAGACCCTAATGCATCACCATCTGGTTTGTGGTGAGTAGTAATGGCAATTCGTCTAGGTTTGGTTAGTAATTGTAAATTATCTTCTCCTTGTAACATATTTTTATTAAGAATACAAACGTACAAATAATTAGTGTCTACCTCAAATTATTTTTGATGCTTGAAAGCATACAATTTTTTGTCTCTGCGCATGCACAAAAGATACGTTTCACTGTTGTAATTTATTTTTCCATAGTAGAAAAGAGGTTGTCCTTCAACAGGAAAACCTTCGACTATTGTGCCATTGTCACCAAAAAGATACAGCAGATTGGTTGCTTTGGAGGCAACACCTATTAGATGATCATTTGATTTAGCATTTTTGAAAAACTGAGGCTTATCATCAATACTTTTCGTGAAATGATATTCGAAAAGAGGTTTGAATGAGCTATGCTCATAGCCACTAATTTTGTTATCGGAAATCAAAATAAATTCTGGAACTGAAGAGCTATTTATGTTTGCAAATGCGCCATAATACTTCTCTTCGTGGCGTTCTATTTTTACTTCTGATTGTATTTTATCTAATCCAATTCTATAAAGAATAGATTTATTGTCATAAGCAAGAAATTCAAACGAATTATTACCTAAATCTATCACTCCAATAGGCGTTTTAAATTCTATATCCCCAGGTAGGTCAATTTCTTTCTTTAAGGATCCATTATTATTCAATAGATAAATGCGCCCGTAAGAAGTAGCGATTACAAAATCTGAGCCTACATTATGGATACTTCCTAAAATATTTCCTTGTATATCTGGGTTGTTCCAATCATCTACACGATTTCCTTCTTGGCTATATGCAAGAATCCTATTACGTGTAGGTACCAGCAGCACATATTTGTTTTGTACTTTGGCCACGAGCGGGGCTGCTATGGGTTCCTCTGCGATTCCAGTAGAAAATCCTTTTAATGTTTTTCCAAAAGTATCGATACGATACAATCTATTTTTGTCCGTTACAAATATAATGCTGCGGTCTGTTAATTGTTGCATTTCACCGACTATTCGTCCAGATATAACGGCAGACCACAATTTATTGCCTGAAGGATGTATCGCGTGAAGCGTATGATCTAATTCCTGAATCAAGATCATTTGACTGGTATCCGATTGTTCGAAAACATAAGGTGCAGTGATAGCTTTATCATTTAGCTGGTAAGTCCATTCTGCTGTGCTTCCTAGCGCATTTTTGCTTTTGTACAAAGCATAGATTTGAGACGAAAGGCTTCCTGCATTACCCGATAACTGTAATGACCAAGAATAAAAGTCTTGGAACCCGTAGTTTTCCTTATCTCTAAAATTTGCTTGATAATGTCTAGGTAACGAATATAAAATTTTTGAAAAAGCATTTTTATTGTGCACAAAGAGCGTAACATTCGCTTCATTTCCTTGTAATTTTTCGAAATTTTTGAAACCTAAAGTTCCTGTCAACAAGTCTTTTCGACGAAAATCATTTAAATATTGACGTAATTCATTGCTGGAATTAGATAGCACCAAAACATCATCTACACGTGCTACATAAGGACGTGACATGTTTTTGAAAGCTTCACCATATAACGCGTAAGGAATGTTCGCGTTTCTAAAACGGTAAATATTATCATTCGAGTCTTCCAATAATCTATTCGCCACTTCTATCCAAGCCGCAGTGTCACTTACAGCTATAAAAGCAATATGTGTTTGATTAGTTTGCTCAACTAAAGCAAAATCGTGCTGCAAAACTGATGGCAATTTACTTAGTGAAGAACTACTATCTTGTAAAGATTCTAATGCCGTTTGAATTTTTTTTGTTTCCTCACGCGCTTCGAAATATTCGTGAAGATCTGTCGAAAACTTAGGGTAATTGCTGATGCTATATTCCATGAATACCGCTGTATTGGCGGGGAAGTAATTGTATAATCGCTGTGTTTTTTTAGACTGATTACGGAACAAGGCTATATAGTTCCCTCTAGATTTATCCACTTCACTTTCGCCTGTAAGCATTAAAGCATCTTGCTTAAAATTAATATTCCAAGCGGATTGGCCCTCTAATCCAGCAAATTGATCCGCAAAAATTCCTTTTTGTCTCTGTTGGAAATGCTTAATAACATTTGGATATTGCTGATGGGGAAAATAAACACTTAAAGGGGTATTACGCGAATTATTTTTGATAAAGTAATCAATCTGATTTTCGGATAATTTAGGTTTGCTTTTATCCAAAATAGAAAGTAAGGTGCTTTTTGAATACGAAGCAAAAATTAAATGCTCATAGTACGTGGTGTACAATGTAGTATCTGGATTGCCAAAACTAAATGATGTTATCTTATTACCTAAGGTATCTGTTGAAGCAATTTTGTATGTTTTACTATATTCATT
The DNA here is from genome assembly GCF_011043515.1 of Sphingobacterium sp. SGL-16. NCBI lineage: Bacteria > Pseudomonadati > Bacteroidota > Sphingobacteriia > Sphingobacteriales > Sphingobacteriaceae > Sphingobacterium > Sphingobacterium sp. SGL-16. Next base: position 6,912 of record NZ_JAAKGQ010000038.1, read on the forward strand.
TAGGAGTGAAGTGAAATCACTTTCTTCAATATTTGTTGAGGTTGGAATTATAAATAATGTGTTTAAGGAATCTGCTTCTTGGTGAAAAGAAATAAACACATCCTGATTTTCGATAAATTCGTACAATGCTTCATGGCGAAGAATCTGGTTTTTGTATTTTTTTATCAGTTCTATTTCTTTTTTGCCAATAAGAGCATCGAACAAATCAAAGTCTTTGAAAATATTATCCGTTACTTCGTCATTTTTGATAGAAGCAATTAAAAAAGTGTTCTCTGGTAAATATTTTAAAGGTTTTAGCGTGTTATGTTGTTCTTTATTGATATCACGAAAATAATAGATGGAAGCAGCGATCACCCCAATAAATAACAGCACCGTAACAATAATCGTATTCCTCATTTTACAAACCTAATTATTTACAATTTTGAAAAGAAACGAAAGAGACAAAAACATTATTTCTGTGGTGTTTTAGTCTGTATTTTTTGTACATTTATGACTGTATTAACTGAAAATATTTTTTTGTATAGCTATTAATGAATAAACAAATCATTCTAACAGCCTCATTTTTTGGAGTAATAGCTGTGATTTTAGGAGCTTTTGGTGCACACGGTTTAGAAGGTAAAATTAGCGAATACCATATTGATACGTGGAAAACTGCGAATCAATATCATTTTTACCATACTTTTGCTTTATTGTTTTTATCGACTTTTTCTCGTGCCAAAAGTCAGTCTATTCGTGTTTCTTTTATCTTTTTTACGATAGGGATTTTGTTGTTTTCAGGATCACTTTATCTGTTAAGTGTACGAGAACTGTTAGGTATTACAAAAATCTCCATTCTTGGCCCTATTACACCATTAGGAGGCTTATGCTTCATTATTGGATGGGTAGGATTATTTATTGCAGCTTTGAAGAATAGAGCATAATATTATGAACTAAAATATTAAGCCTCTGATAAATGCTATCAGGGGCTTTTTCGTTACATTTGTGCATATGTCGAGTCCAGATTTATTTGCAGAACGAAAAACTTATTTTGTAGAAGTCATCTTGCCGTTGGCTATTGCCAAAACGTATACTTATCGTGTTCCTTTTGAATTGAATGATAAAATAGGAATAGGAATACGTGTTATTGTGCAATTTGGGCGAAATAAAGTGTATTCTGCTATTGTCAAACATATATCAACAGAACCGCCTGAGAAATATGAAGCTAAATATATTTTGGATGTGGTGGATGACTATGCTATTGTAGATGAGGGACAATTGAAGTTGTGGGATTGGATAGCGGATTATTATATGTGTCATTTGGGCGAAGTGATGCAAGCAGCATTGCCCGCTGCGTTGAAAATGGCTTCTGAAACGAAGATTATTGCAGTAGATAATGAAGAATTAGACCGTTCTGAACTTTCGGATAAAGCATTTTTAGTCTTAGATGCGCTGGATGTTGCTGGCGAATTATCTGTTGGTGACGTATCTAAGATTCTGGGTCAGAAATCCGTTTTCCCCTTATTGAAATCTTTGTTTGAAAAAGGATTTATCCAAATTTCGGAAGAAATCAAAGAACGTTATAAACCGAAAACCAAAGCTTTTTTGCGTTTAGCATCAATTTATAATGATGATGAAGGCAAAAGAATCTTATTGGATAGCTTAAATAGAGCGCCAAAGCAACAGGATGCTGTTTTGGGATTTTTACAATTGACCAAAAAGCAGGGGGATATTTCCCGTCAGGATTTAATGGAAGCAACAGGATGCGGAACAGGAGCTATTACTTCTTTAATTGATAAGGGAGTCTTTGAGGTCAAAGAAAAAGTAGTAAGCCGTTTTCAAGGTATGGATGTACTGCTGACAAAAGAATTTACTTTTAGTGAAATTCAGGAAAAAGCTTTTGACGATATCAATAAGCACTTTGAACAAAAAGATGTGGTTTTGTTGCATGGAGTAACAGCTTCGGGCAAAACACAGATTTATATAAGAATGATAGAGCAGGCATTGGCTTCGGGCAAGAATGCCTTGTATTTATTACCAGAGATTGCTTTAACCACACAAATTACCGAAAGACTAAAATTGCATTTTGGAAATGATTTGGGTGTATATCACTCCAAATTTAATGACAATGAGCGTGCAGAAGTGTGGCATAAGGTCATTAAAAATGATTTTAAGATAGTAGTAGGCGCACGTTCCTCGGTGTTTTTGCCATTTCGGGATTTGGGATTAATTATTGTGGACGAAGAACATGAAAATTCATATAAGCAATATGACCCAGCTCCGCGTTATCATGCGCGCGATACAGCTATTTACTTAGCACATTTACATCATGCCAAAGTATTGTTGGGGTCTGCTACACCTTCGGTGGAAAGTTATTACAATGCCAAAGCCAATAAATATGGTCTAGTGGAATTGTTGCAACGCTTTGGGGAAGCCCAATTACCCGAAATAGAAATTGTCAATATTCCGGAAGCTACCCGAAAAGAAGAAATGCATTCGTATTTCAGTGCCAGCTTGTTGAAAGGAATTGAAGAGGCTGTTGCCAAAAAAGAACAGGTTATCTTATTTCAAAATCGACGTGGACACACCCCTTTTGTGCAGTGCAGTACCTGTGGTTATGTGGCCAAATGTGTCAATTGTGATGTGAGTTTGACCTATCACAAGTCTTCCAATCTTTTGCATTGTCACTATTGCGGACATTCGGAGAACACGGTGAATGTCTGCCCAGCTTGTGGAATGCCGCATATGGAAAGCAAAGGTTTTGGTACGGAGAGGGTAGAAGAGGAGCTGGAAATCTTGATGCCTGACTTGCGTATTGGACGATTGGATTTGGATTCGACGAAAGGAAAATATGGATTTGACCGAATAATTTCAGCTTTTGATGACCATGAATACGATGTGCTTATCGGTACGCAGATGGTTGCTAAAGGATTGGATTTTGGTCGGGTGAGTTTGATTGGGATATTAAATGCAGACACAATTATCAATTTCCCTGAATTCCGTGCGTACGAAAGAGCATTTTCTTTATTCTCTCAAGTAGCAGGTCGAGCTGGTCGTCGTCAAGACCAAGGTAAAGTTATAATCCAAACCTATACTCCGAATCATCGTGTTATCGAGCAGGTCGTCCATCACGATTATAGTGGTATGTTTATGCAGGAAGTGACCGAGCGAAAAAACTTTTCATATCCGCCCTTCTATCGGATTATTAAAATAGATGTAAAGCATCCAGATCAGCAGCAGACTTTAGATTCAGCACAAAAACTCGCGAATCTATTACGTGCTTCGTTAGGAAATAGAATCTTAGGCCCAGAGCCTCCTTTAGTATCTCGAGTCAGGAATCATTATATTCAGACGATCACACTTAAAATTGAACGCACAAATATCAGCATCAATAAAGTTAAAGAACTTATTCGTACAGCTCTATTACATTTTGAATTGGATAAGCATAATGCTAAAGTAAGAACGGTAATTGATGTAGACCCCTATTAAATAGAAAGAGCGAGTTTAAACTCGCTCTTTCTGTTATAAGTTAACTTTTGAAATTTTAAAAGGTTTCTTTACGGCTTTGTGTGCTGCTTGTTTAGCAATTTGAGCTTGTAGATCCGTAACTTTTTCTGGTTTATAGCTGTTTTTACGTACATCTTTTCCAAATAACTTTTCGTACCAAGTACAAGCAGCAGTGAAGCGACCATAGTTTAATTCTAAATGGTAACCGTCACGTGTGTAGGTGTCGCCCTGAGTAGAAGTGCGCGCATTTTGAATGGCTGTGCCTGCAGGAATTACCATCACAAAATCCTTCATTTTATTAATTTTCTTTGTGGCATGTACAATTTCAGTATACATTTTGGATTGATTGTTGTCGTAATTTGCAAACCCTCCATGCTTAGAATCGTGTTGATAAGCCCAAGTTTGGTGATACAATAATTTTGTATGTGGCTTTTTCAAGTATTTTACATAAGTTATAAGTTCTGGCAAGTCTTTCATTATAACATCATATTGTCCAGAATAAGGACTTGCTTGCTGCAGACTAATATAATCCCAATTTTCGTCTGCGATAGCTTGGGAAATACTCACATCTTTTGTTGTTACCTTTTTGCCGTCTAGACCTACCTTTCGATAGGAATAAGAAGCCTTATCATCTCTAGAGTTTTTTACATGCAACTCTATGGAAGCACCGCCAATATACATATTGCCAATAATAATTTGTTGTCCATCGGCTTTTGCTAAATCATGTAGATAATTTTCTATACCATCTTCGGAAAAACTATTTCCAATAGCCAAGATTTTAAGAACTTTTTCTTGAGCCGAACTGTCAAATGTTAAAAAGGCAAGAGCAAATAAAAGGGAAAGAATTTTTTTCATAGTGTAAATGTATGCTGTTTATAAGATCTGTAAGAGTTTTAAGACTTCATTGGTGACTATTTCTCTTCCTGCGGCAAATTTCCTCGTGTTTTTTTGATCCTCAGGTTCTACATTAAGTGCAAAATAGAAGACAGAAGGATTTTTGTCTACGATGCCAACAAACCACCCGTTGTTGTGGTAATTGTCTTGTGACCAACCTGTTTTAGCAAAGTATTTGTAAGTTTCGGTATTTTCTTTTTCGAAAATGCGAATCATTTTGTCATATGTAGAATTCAGAATAGGAAGTTTCTTAGTGTAAAGTCGCTGCAGAAATTCGATTTGTTCAAAAGGGGTAATGCGAGATTTACCTTCAATCCAAAAATTATCAATGGTGCTTTCATTCACATCCATATTGCTGTAATGCAATTTGTTTAGATAAGATTTCATGCGTTTCACTCCGATATGTCGTGCCACTTCTTGATAGCAGGGTAAACAAGAGGCATGGAAAGCTTCGCGAACAGTCATGTTTTTTTCCCATGTTTCAAAAGCTCTTTTTTGTCCATCCCAGCGCATAGAATCGTTTTCGTCCTTCAGAACACTTGTTTCTAAAGCAATAATAGAATTTACGATTTTGAAAGTGCTTGCTGGTAAGTATCCTTTTTCTGCTAATTCGAAGTTATTGGAATAGTATGTTTTATTTTTAGCATCAAAAACCAAAATTGTTCCTTTTAGATCTTGTTCTGCAAAGAATTTTTCTATTTCGCTTTTAAACTCATCACTGCGTTTGACATTATTTCCTTGGAAATCACATCCGAAAAAAAGAAACAAAACTAACGGTAGAAAATAGCGCATGATCATAAGATTTTATAAATTTATGAAATTACCTATTAAAAACTAGAAACCCTAAAATATGAATCAAAAATCTAAACCTATTGGCTTCGAATTAATTGTATTTATTCTTTAATAATATGGTCAAACAATGGTATTTTTGAAGGACGATGGCATACAAATTCATAGATAATTATAGAGAGAAGGGCGCAAGGAATAAGCTGGTGAAGCATCTAGAAAGTAGAGGTATACAAGATAAACGTGTACTCGAAGCTATCGCAAAAGTACCTCGTCACTTCTTTTTTGACGAGACATTTTGGAATCAAGCCTACAAAGACATAGCCTTTCCAATCGGAGATGGACAGACGATTTCACAACCTTATACAGTGGCTTATCAATCTGAATTATTACACGTAAAAAAGGGCGATAAAGTTCTTGAAATTGGTACAGGGTCAGGTTATCAAACTTGTATTTTGATGGAGTTGGGGGCTGAAGTTTATACTATTGAGCGTCAAGAAAATTTGTACCAACGTACGATTCAAGTATTACCTTATATGGGATACAAACCCAATTTTTTCTTAGGGGATGGCTCTAAGGGCATTCCGGAACATGCTCCATATGATAAAATCATCGTGACTGCAGGAGCTCCTTTTGTACCCGAAATCATGCTGAAGCAACTCAAGCTTGGCGGATTATTGGTTATTCCGGTAGGAGATGAGAAATCGCAGAAGATGGTGACCATACTGCGTATTGGAGAAAATGATTTCGAACGCATTGAATTGGATACATTCCGCTTTGTTCCTTTGGTGGGTGATAAAGCCTGGTAAATTCTCTCTGCATTTGAATTCTTCTATGGCTTTTGCCTATCTTTAGCCCTAATGAAGGCATTCTACGAACAAAATATTCAACAGACGAAACAAGAACTTATCGTTCTAGAGAAAAGTATCAACCGCAATAGTCTTATGCGCTTAGCACTAATATTAATTGGTGCTACTGCCTTATTCCAGATATTTCAGCTCAATAATATTTGGATTTTATTGTTGGCAGTTTTTGCGATAGTTTTAGGCTTTGCGTATTTGGTGTTGCGTCAAAGTAAGCTGGAAAAAGTGCGTGATGAGAAGAAAGCTTTTCTTCAAGTGAATGAGAATGAAGTGCATATAGAGGCAGGTGCAGAAAATATGTATGTAGATGGGGCGGAATATGAAGATGGAAAACATGCTTACAGTTCGGATCTAGATATTTTTGGTCCAAAATCCTTGTTTGCTTTAGTAAATCGAACGGCAACGAATGATGGTGTGTCTTTGCTGGCATCGTGGTTTTTAAGCCCTTCTTCAAAAAAAGCTATTTTGGAAAGACAGGAAGCCAGTGCTGAACTTTCATCCAAAAAAGAATGGACACAACTTTTGCAAACCAAATTGTTGTTTAATCTGGGACAAAAAGTCAATATCAAAACTTTCTTAACGCGTTACATGGAAGATCAAGCTTTACAGTTTGGTTCTTCATTTATGCGTATTTATGTGAAAATTGCCCCTTTGCTATTTGTCTTAGGTGTACTGATATCGGTATTTGTAATTCCAGTTTGGAATTATATGCTACTCCTGGCAATTGTTCATTTGATTTGGTCAATGGCGTTGGGAGGTAAAGTTTCTTACTTTTCTAGTCGTATTGACAAAATTGGAGTGACGTTGATCGCTTATTCGGATGCGGTAAAGATGGTAGAAGAGGAACAATTTGCGGCTTCTTTAAATCAAAGGCTACAATCCGAACTTAAGACCAATAAACAGGAGAATTTATCCACAGCTTTTAAACATTTGGGTAGTTTGGTAGATAAGTTGGATGCGCGGAATAATATATTAATAGGTTCTATTCTGAATATGCTCTTGCTTTGGGATTTCAAACAAGTCTTAGCCATTGTTGATTGGAAGAAAAACTATGAAGGTAACGTGCTTAAGGCTTTCGATATTATCGCTGAGTTTGAAGCTTTAATTAGTTTGGCTATTTTAAAAAGTAATAATGCGACTTGGGCGACGCCTACAATTTTGGAAAATCCACAGACAGATAGAATCCAAGCAATAGCAATAAATCATCCTTTAATTAGTCAGGAAGTAGCAGTTGCTAATACATATGATGCACGAGATCACCAGTTGGCTTTAATTACTGGTTCAAATATGGCGGGTAAAAGTACGTTTTTGCGTACAATAGGAATCAATGCCGTTTTGGCTTATGCCGGAGCAGTGGTTTGTGCAGTACAATTTTCATTACCAATTTATAGCTTGGTGAGTTACATGCGTATTAAGGATAGTTTAAATGAAAGTACGTCAACATTTAAGGCAGAACTAGATCGTATGAAATTTATCTTAGAGAAATTGGCTACCGATCCAAATACATTTGTATTAATAGATGAAATGTTGAGAGGCACAAATTCTGTGGATAAGTATTTAGGTTCTAAAGCCATAATCCGTAAAATCTTAGACATTGAAGGAAAGGGTATTGTTGCTACACATGACTTGCAATTGGCTTCTTTAGAAGAAGAATATGTAGGAAAATTGAAAAATTTCCATTTTGATATTCAGGTACACGATGGCGAAATGTTATTTGATTATAAGTTGAAAAATGGAAAATGTACGATTTTTAATGCCTCTCTTTTGCTTAAAGGTATAGGCGTGGACGTGCAAAACGTTTAGAAATTGTACTTTTGTGCAAATAAAAATAAAAAATGACTTTAGAAGAAAGAATAGATCAGGCAGAGACGCGAGTATGTACTACAGTATTCCCGTTTTTGACGAATCACCACGACACCTTATTTGGAGGGAAAGCTATGGCGATTATGGATGAGGTTTCGTTTATGGCAGCTACACGTTTTTGTCGTAAACGTTTAGTTACCGTGTCTTCAGATAAAATTAATTTTGAAAAAGCGATTCCTTCCGGAAGTATTATAGAGGCTATTGCAAGAGTAGAAAGTGTAGGACGTACAAGTTTAAAAGTGAAAGTAGAAATCTACTTAGAGCACATGTATGAGGATGGAAGAGAACTTGCTATTCAAGGGATGTTTACATTTGTTGCACTCGATGATGAGAAGAAGCCTATTCCAGTGTTAGAAGGATTAGATGTTACAGCATAAAAATAAGGCGGTCAATTAATTATTGACCGCCTTATTTTTAAATACTTATTCTTGAAAGTCTATTTCTTTGGCCCAAAAACATTTCCTACCATCGTCATCGCGCATCTAAAGCCTGTCATGGCGTTGGATTCATCTTGTTGCATATGACGTCGTGTTCCAGGGTTTAGCCAATAAGCACGATCATTCCACGAGCCACCTTTGAATACTCTAGATTTGTCATTCACTAATGTAGTTTTGCCATAAAGTTCTTTTTGTTCTTCGTCTTTGAAACCACGAACATCATTATTATATGTTGTTTCTGTAGAATTTCCTGATTGAGCTGCTTGCAATTCTTCCCAGGTTTGTTTTCTTGGTGCTTTAGCGGCAAGTTTTACAGGTCTTCCATATTGGTCTTTTGCTAATTTACCCGTTTCAGAATCCTCGTATTGATTATCCAGAAAGACATGACCACGATAAGGATTAAAATCATCAAAATCTTCAAATGAAAGTTGACGATAGACGTCACTTACCCATTCGTTGACATTTCCAGCCATATTGTACAATCCAAAATCGTTAGGCTGATAACTTTTCACTGGAACGGTGATATCGCCACCATCATTTAGGTTGCCTGCTACCCCCATATTGTTACCACTAGTGATTTTGAAGTTCGCCATCATACGACCTTGTGTGCGACGTTTGTGATCGCGAACACCTAATCCATTCCAAGGATAAGTTTTATTGGACTCTATATTTCCTTCAAACGTATTACCAATTAACCCTAATGCGGCGTATTCCCACTCTGCTTCTGTTGGCAGACGATACGCTTGTTTCAAAATCCCATCTTCCATGCGCACTGTACGACGAGCATTTTGTTGCGCGCCAGGACGATTATCTTTAGGCATTTTATTTCCATCAATGCCCTGTCCTTGATATTGTCCATTTAAGTAAATATCCGAATTGAAAGGAGGGTTTTGCTGTTGTTGCTGACTTACGGTGCGGTAATCAGCCAATACACCTCTTTGTCTCAAAATATGTTCATTCACTCTATCCGTACGCCACTGCGCGTAAGCATTTGCTTGTTCCCAAGTGACACCCACTACAGGGTAGTCTTGAAAAGAAGGATGGCGCAAGTAAAAATTAACATAAGGTTCGTTGTAAGATAGCGGATTTCGCCACACCAAAGTATCAGGTAAGGCGTCATAATACATTTTACGATCTTGAGGGAAATTCTGTCCAATCCAATGCAAATATTCTAACCAATCCGCGTTCGAAACTTCTGTCTCATCAATATAAAATGAAGCAACTGTTACTCGACGTTTCAAATTATCATGCGCATAGGCAATATCTTCGTTAAGGCTGCCTCCCATTACGAAAGTTCCTCCTTCAATTGCAATCAGTCCAGGACCTGGAGCTTCTTTTACTTTTCGATTTATCTGAAGTCCTCCATTATAAGGATCGTTGTATTTTACACCAGTTTTATCAGATACATTTTTTCGATTGCTTTTACAGGAATAAAAGCTAACAAGGCTAGTGGAAATGAATAGTGCAGCTATAACTATACGCAATTTATGCATAATTGGATCTAATTGGATTAATAGTAACACCCAAAAATATAAATAATTTTATAATAGAGAGAAAACCTTGATTAGAAATTTGTTGCATTTATTTAGAATGTACAAAGATGCTCTTAGATATGTCGTTATTTACTTTTTAAAACCTTAATTTCGTCTCATTATGAAAATTAAAGTAGGATTTGGTTTTGATGTTCATCAAATGAAAGAAGGGCATCCTTTTATAGTTGGAGGTGTGCAGTTGGAGCATCATTCTGGAGCGTTTGGTCATTCGGATGCCGATGTTTTGGTACATGCAATATGTGATGCTATTTTGGGGGCAGCGAATTTGGAAGATATAGGCTATCATTTCCCCAATACAGACATGAAATGGAAGGGCGTAAGTAGTCTTATTTTATTAAAAGAATGTATTCGTTTGATTACGGAAAAAGGATGGACTTTAGGAAATATCGATGCGATGCTTTGTTTGGAAGCTCCTAAAATCAAACCTTATATTCCGCAAATGAAAGAAAAACTTGCAGAAGTTACTGGTTTGGATATCGATGATATTTCTATTAAGGCCACTACAAACGAGACGATGGGATTTGTCGGACGTCAAGAAGGTGTCGTAGCATACGCAGTTTGTTTGATTCAGAAATAGCTTATTTCTTTCTGAAATAAAGACAAGCGATTATTAAGGTTAGAATTGCCAATACGGCAGATAAAATAAATGGTGCACCTGGAAAATACGGGTGCACATCTTTTCTGGAGAAATAAGAAAACAATGTGGTCATCACTAAAGGACCAATAATAGAGGTCAAACTGATTACAGAAGTGATGCCTCCTTGTATTTGGCCTTGTTCATTTTGGGGAATTTGATCCGAAATATAACTCTGTAGGGCTGGCCCAGCAATACCTGCCGAAACAAAAAATATACTGATCGCGTACATCATCCAACTGGCAGTTGCAAACCCAAATAGCGAATAAGCCACTACATATAAAACCAAACCTGTAAGTATCGCCTTTTGAAGTCCTAGTTTTGGAATTATCACACGCATTAATCCTGCTTGGACTATCATGAGTAATGTTCCTACGAATCCCAAAGAAAGCCCTACCATGCGTTCGTCCCAATGAAATTTTTCCATTGTATAATAAGACCACGTACTTTGCACTGCATTCGCGGCAATATTGATCAAAAAGATACAAAGCATCAGCGGAAGTATATTGGGGTAGGATTTAATGTGAATAAAAGCGCCTATCGGATTCGCATTTTTCCAATTGAAAGGTCTTCTTAATTCGGGTTTTAAGGATTCGGGAATAACGAAATAACCATAAATCACATTTACCAAACATAATCCTGCTGCAGCAAAGAATGGAATTCTGGAACCGTATTGTCCTAAAACGCCGCCCAAGACAGGGCCTAAAATAAAACCTAGACCAAAAGCTGCACCCAATAAACCAAAATTTTGTGCTTTTTTCTGTGGAGTACTGATATCAGCAATGTACGCCGCAGCTACAGTATGACTTGCTCCCGTAATACCTGCCACCAATCTGCCTATGAAAAGCCATACTATGGATGGCGCTAATCCTGTCAAAATATAATTGATACAAAACCCAAAAAGAGAAAACAGAAGTACGGGTCTTCTGCCATATTTATCACTGAGATTCCCCAGTACAGATGCAAAAAAGAATTGCGCAAAAGCATACATAAAAACTAGCCATCCGCCGTATTTGGATGCCTGACTCAGATCCCCATGTATTAATTCTTGAATCAATTTTGGCATGACGGGAATAATTATTCCCAGTCCAATAGAGTCAATCACGACCGTGATAAATATAAAAAGTAGTCCTTTTGACGATGATGATTTCATGTTTGCGCGATAAAGGTAATAAACTAACAGCATTTATAAAGTATTTGTTCGGAAGCTATTTATATTATTCGGTTAAAGCTCTTTGATGTAGTATATTTGGTTGGAAGTTATTGATTATTAATGCGACTAGTCGATTTAAAAATTCTACAAATTATAGCGATATACATGCTGTTGGTAGCAGTGTGTGGCTGTGTTGCTCCTCGACATCCTAACCAGAATGAGAAAACATCAAGTCCTAATTTCAAGATTCGATATAATGCACTGTATAATGTAGATAAATTGTTGCTGCAGGTGGAAAACAATTTTCACTATTCTACTTCTTCCTTATTTGGAACGCCTAATAAATCGTATTTCGCAAATATGGACGAAGTTGTTACTAGACTTCAAGAATTGCTACCACTCGCCAATCATTCTTATTTGCAGGAAGAATTATATTTCAAATTAGGTAAAGCTTATTTTTTTAAGGCTGAATATTATAATTCCTTAGCCTATTTAGATTTAATAACAGATAAGTCTTTGTCCCTGGACGCGACTTTATGGAAAGCGAAGGCTTTGTACAGTCTTTCAAAGACAAATGAATCCTTAAGAATAATAAATGATTTTCCGAAAGACGAACTTTCAAAAAAGGATAAAGCTCTCTTTTATGCCTTAAAAGCTGATAATTTTCTAGTAGCTTACCAACCGGATTCTGCAGCGACTTATTTGCAACAAGCTGTTAAGACTTTCCTTCCGAAAAAATATAAGCAGCATTGGCAATTGCAAATGGGAAAGCTCTATGCAAATACTGGAAACGCTTTAGCTTCCAATTATTTGAGTAAAGTCGCAAAATCGAATACCGTTTCTGATGAAATAAAACTGGAAGCTGAAATTGCTTTAGCAAATATAATATCCAATAAGCTCGAGCAACGAACAGGCATTTTGCTGAGAATTCTTAACAAAGGTTATTCAATAGGGAAAGAACAAATAGTGTTTGCGGCTATTGCGGATAATTTTGCCCTGGCTTCCAATTTAGATACAGCAGTTAATTATTATCAAAAATCTTTACAACATCAAACTGAGTCTGCATCATTTAGAAATCTTGTACATTGGAAATTGGCAAAGATTTATCTACAACAGAATCAAATTGAACTTGCTGGAAATAGCTTAGCAGAAATAACTTTGGATTCACTTGATTTGGTGGGACAGAATTATGCAGGTCTTATTGAAAATTATCAAGAATGGTTGGAATTATTGTTACCTATCGAGAAATTGGATAAAGAAAACGCAAATACTGAATCGTATAAACAAGCTCTTTATGAACTTGTTAGATTTTATCGGAAGTATAATTTGAAAGATGAGGCTTTGAGCTTGATGAAAAAACTGGTGGAGTTTTCAGATTACCAAAATATGGATTATTTGCATGAATTGGCATTACTGGATTCGGATACTATCGAATTTGCCAATCATGCATACGAGCAAAAACTCCTCGAACAGCAGAAATTTTATACCAATTACGCACAGCTTTATGCTGATTTTGAGGCTGAAAAATATTCCGATGTAATACGAAAGGTCGATAGTTTATTAGATGAAGATAATTGGGAAATTTCCCATAGATCTAAATTTTCTTACCTCCAAGCCTTTGCATTAGGACATATACACCCTGTAGATTCCTTGATTAGAGCTTTGGAAAACGTAAGACAAAATTATATCCATACTCCTGAAGGAAATCGGGCAAATCATCATCTTCGTTTTATAATAAATAATAAAAGTGATTTTGAAAAAAGGAAATTTGCTTTGGAAAAATCAAGAGGGTTATTTCAAATGAAAGAAATGGAGTTGAATGTGGATACATTGGCTTCTAATCCTCACACGCGCGATTTACAAAATATTGGAACGTTTATTGAATATGAATTGCCAAAATTAGAACCGTATTATTTTGTTGTCATGATCGAGAATCCACGTGTCAATTTAGTGCCTAGCCGATATGCCATTGGTCAGTTTTTGCGCACCCGATATGCAAATTCGGGTTATGGACACAGTCTGTCCTTTCTCGGAGATTCCGTACAAATGATTTCAGTAGGTGTGTTTGAATCCTTAGATGTAGCGAAGAATTTTGAATCAAATATTGTAGGTTTCCTGCCGGAAATAATAAAGGTTGGTGAAAAAAAATATACTACCTTTGTAATTCCGAAATCAACATTCGAACTATCGAAAGAGAAGTCGCACATAGACAAATATTTAGAAAAATATATAAATAAGTAGCATTCTACGAATTAACATGAAGAGAGAATCGAAGAATAGTAAACTCACAGCAGAAGATATTAAGCGTTATACCAAGAGGTTTTGGATTATAATTTTAGGAGGTGTTGGCTTTGTCGCACTATTTCTTTTTTTAGTCCGCATAGGTTTATTTGGGAAGTTACCGAGTTTTGATGAGTTAGAAAATCCATCAAGTAATTTGGCTTCTGAAATTCTTACTGATGACAACCGTGTATTGGGTACATATTATAAAGAGAACCGTTCCAATGTAGAATACAAAGATTTGTCTCCTTTTTTGGTTCAAGCTTTAATTTCTACCGAGGATAAACGTTTTTATGGTCACTCGGGTATCGATTATTCACGTACGATTACTACGGTTTTCCATACGTTGATGGGAAATAAACAAGGAGGTAGTACCATTACCCAACAGTTGGCTTTAAATTTATTCTCCGAAAAGAGGGAAGAAAACACCTTGAAACGTATCATGCAAAAGTTGCAGGAATGGATTACTGCGGTGCGTTTGGAGCGTAATTATACCAAAGAAGAAATCATCATGATGTATTTCAATACGGTAGATTTTGGTTACAAAAACACATACGGTATCAAATCAGCCGCACGTACATTTTTCAATACTACACCAGATAAATTAAAGATAGAGGAAGCTGCGGTTTTAGTGGGGATGTTGAAAGGTCCTTCTCGTTATTCTCCAGTCTGGAAAAATACACAAGAACGCTCAAAAAGTCGTCGTAATGTGGTGATGGAAAATATGCTGAAAGAAGGCTTTATTACTGACGAAGAGTTTTTGGCAGCAAAAGAAAAACCTTTGAAACTAGACTTGAATGTTTCTAGCTATGGAGAAGGATTGGCGCCATATTTTAGAGCGGTATTAAAAGATGAAATAAAGAAAGAGTTCCAACGTCTTGGCATTACCAAAGAAGATGGCACACCATATAATTTGGATCGTGATGGTCTGAAAATTTACACGCCGATTAATTACGAAATGCAAGAGTATGCAGAAGCTGCGCAAAGGGAGTGGATGCAAAAACTGCAACGTGAGTTTAATAAGCAATGGCGCAATCGTAGTGCTTTTACGGGCGATCGTGCTAAATTGTTGCAAACAGGTATGCGTCGTTCGGACCGCTATATTCAGATGAAAAAAGACGGCGCTAGTGACGAAGAAATCAAAAAGGCTTTCAATACTAAAACTGAAATGACCATCTTCACTTGGCGTGGAAATGTAGATACCGTCATGACACCAATGGATTCTATCAAATATAACAAATTGATATTGCGTAATTCCATGATGTCTATGGAACCAAAAACTGGTCATATAAAAGCTTGGGTAGGCGGTATCAATTTCGAGCATTATAAGTACGATCAGGTAAAAATGGGTATTCGCCAGGTGGGTTCAACAGCGAAACCATTTACTTATGCTGTGGCTATAGATAATGATTATTCACCATGTCAGCCTATTCCAAATTACCAACAAACGTATGGTGATTGGACGCCAAGAGGTACAGTGCAAGGTGGTAATCCTATTACATTGAAAAATGCCTTGAAATATTCGCAAAACTACGCTACGGCTTATTTGATTAATTTGGTTGGGGCATCGAATGTGGCTGAATTAACACGAAAAATGGGTATTACATCCGATGTGCCCAATTATCCATCTATTTCATTGGGTGCATATGAAGCTTCTGTGTACGATATGGTAGGTGCTTATGCTGCATTTGTAAATCACGGTACTTGGATAAAACCAATGATGATTTTACGTGTGGAAACAAAAGATGGTACGGTGCTTTATGAAAATAGACCTGATATTAAAAAAGTCTTAAACAGCGAGTCAGCTTATATTATGGTCGATATGTTGAAAGGTGTGGTAGATGGCGGTACAGCTAGCCGTTTACGTAGACCAGAATTTGGCGGAATTACATATCCAATTGGTGGTAAGACTGGTACAACGAACGACAACTCTGATGCTTGGTTCATTGGTATTACACCAGAATTGGTGACAGGAGTATGGACGGGCGCCGAGGATAGAGGAATTAGCTTTAGCAATATGCAATATGGTCAGGGTGCAGCAGCAGCTTTGCCAGTGTTTGGGCTGTATATGAAGCGTGTATATGCAGACAGCAAGCTAAAATATTCCAAAGAAGATTTCCCAGAGCCTCCTGGAGGGCTGACACGAACTATAGATTGTTCGAAGTATAGTGGCGTCTATTATGGGGGAGAACCGCAAGAGCCCGAATTACAAGATGACCGTTTAGGATTTTAAAATATTTAAAATTAATAACACGCCAGATAATGAATTTTTGTAATTTGTTGTCTGGCATTTTTATTTTGCATTGATGAGTTCATTTGATTACAAAGAAGAGTTAAAGAAGATTCCACACAAACCGGGTGTTTATCAATATTTTGATAAAGAGGATGTGTTGATCTATGTAGGGAAGGCAAAAGATTTAAAAAATCGGGTAAGCTCTTATTTTGTAAATGATAGGCAACTGAATTCAAAGACGCGGGTGTTGGTACGCAAGATTCAGCGTATAGCTTTCACGATTGTAGATACCGAGATTGATGCCTGGTTGTTGGAAAATAACCTGATCAAGAAGCATAAGCCTCGGTACAATGTTATGCTTAAAGATGACAAAACTTACCCTTGGATTGTTATCAAAAATGAACCTTTCCCGCGTGTGTTTTGGACGCGTAAATATATCAAAGATGGCTCCACTTATTTTGGACCTTATGCCTCGGTGGGTATGATGCATATTGTACTGGATACGATTCGTGAACTTTTTCCGTTGCGTACATGTAACTTAAATCTTGCTCCCGAACAGATTGCTAAAGGAAAGTATAGAGTTTGTTTGGAGTATCAGATTGGAAATTGCAAAGGGCCTTGTGAAGGAAAGCAATCTTTGGAAGATTATGACCAAAATCTTTCGGATATCAAAGATATCCTGAACGGTAAAATTACGATCGTAAAAAATAGAATCAAAGATCAGTTAAATGAAGCCGCTTCATCGTTAAATTTCGAATTAGCGCATCACCTCAAAAATAAACTGGACAAGCTCGAGAACTACCAATCTAAATCAACAGTCGTAAGTTCATCTATTACGAATGTAGATGTATTCAGTATTGCTTCGGATGACAGTTTGGCTTTTGTGAACTTTTTGAAGGTCATGAATGGCGTAGTTATTCAAACGCAAACTTTAGAAATGAAAAAGCGTCTGGATGAAACGGATGCCGAACTTCTACAGATTGCCATTCCGGAAATTCGTAATCGCTACAAATCTTTGTCTAGAGAAATTATTGTTCCTTTTGATTTGGAAATTGAAGGAATTCATGATTATGTCAAATTCATTGTTCCGAAATTGGGTGACAAACGTAAGCTTCTAGACTTATCGTTGAAAAATGTAGCTTATTTCAAAAAGGAACGTATGTTGCAATATGAAAAGCTTAATCCTGAAGTGCGTACAGAACGTTTGTTGTTGCAAATGCAGAAAGATCTTCGTCTAAATGTATTGCCTCGTCATATTGAATGTTTTGATAACTCCAATATTCAAGGAAATTATCCCGTGTCGGCTATTGTTGTTTTCAAAGATGCGAAACCTTCTAAAAAGGATTATAGGCACTTCAATGTGAAGACTGTGGAAGGTCCAAATGACTTTGCAACGATGGAAGAGGCTGTTCACCGCCGTTATCGCCGTATGTTGGATGAAGGACATGAGTTGCCACAATTAATCGTTATAGACGGAGGAAAAGGGCAATTGGGAGCTGCTTTGAAAAGCTTAAGACTTTTGGGCATTGATAAGAAAGTAACGGTAATAGGTATTGCTAAACGCTTGGAAGAGTTATTCTATCCAGGGGACCAATATCCGCTTTACTTAGATAAAAAATCTGAAACACTAAAAATTATCCAACATTTGCGTGATGAAGCGCATCGTTTTGGTATTACATTTCACCGAAATCAACGTAGTCGTAAGACTTTCGTTTCGGAATTGGAAAATATACCAGGGATTGGTAAAAATACGGTGGAAAAACTGTTAACAGAATTCAAATCTGTAAAACGAATCAAAGAACAGACTGATGAGGAACTAAAAAAAGTGCTTAATCTGAAACAGATAAAAGCACTTCGCGAATATTTTCAATAGTGGCTAATCCAGCTTAGTCCATACTTCATATAAAGCAAATGGCCCATTAACACTTTGGATTGTACCCTCAATAGTAAAGGAAGTTTTATCCTCACTAAACGAAATCTTTAATGTATTGACAGCGGTAACGGCTTGTGTATTCGATTGATTCAGTTTGACAACTGTTTCGGTATAAGTGTTGTTATGAACATCTAAACTATACTTTCCTTTGTGGGCGAAGGTTAGTCCCGTGTCACGAAGGGATAGATTTGTAAATGAATCCGTATTGTCAAAGAATTTATAAAATACAGGATGCACATTTATTAATTCGCCATTACCGTCTTTGAATTCGGATAATTTCCATACTCCGGCTAGAGAAGGATTTGTTTGGGCAAATAAACCTGTAGTAAATAATACTAAATAAATAAAGGTTAGGAAAATTCTCATAATTAATTGGTTTGAAGTTTTAACTAAATATAAAAAATATGAGAATTTAAAATAAGGTTTATATATAAAAAATCCCCCATTAACAGATTGTAATGGGGGATTTTGTTTTAATCTTCGTAACCAAATCTTTTTAAGATATTTTTCTTAGCTCTCCAGTCAGGAACGACTTTAACGAATATTTCTAAGAAGACCTTACCACCAATGAATTCTTCTATATCCTGGCGGGCATAAGTACCTACTTTTTTGATCATAGCACCAGCCTTACCGATAATAATATTTTTTTGCGAATCACGCTCCACATAGATTTCCGCAGCAATACGTGTTATGTTGGCTTCTTCTTTATAAGAAGTAACAGCCACCTCTGTACTGTAAGGGATTTCTTTATCATACAATTTGAAGATTTTTTCACGAATCATTTCGGATACGAAAAATCGCATAGATTTATCTGTCAATTCATCTTTCTCATAGTATGGCGGATGAACAGGTAATTTTTCTTTAATATATTCTAAAATAGGAGGTACGTTATACCCCAATAAGGCTGACATTGCGAAAATCGCTTCTGGATTTAATTTCTCCTTCCAAAATTCTATTTTCTCTCTTACCTCTTCTTCTGAAGACTTATCAATTTTGTTAATTAATACAGCTACTGGTGAAGAAGTTTTTCTCAATTTTTCTAATACGTCGTGTTCATCATATTTCTCATGAATATCCGTAACGAAAAGAATTACATCTGCATCAATAAGCGATCCTTCTACAAAACTCATCATAGATTCTTGTAAAGAATACTTAGGTTTTATCACTCCAGGAGTGTCCGAAAAGATAATTTGGTGGTTTTCATCGTTCACGATACCCATTATACGATGACGAGTTGTTTGTGCTTTAGGAGTAATGATAGACATTTTTTCACCCACTAAAGCGTTCATTAGCGTAGACTTACCTGCGTTTGGCTTTCCAATTATACTTACGAACCCAGCTTTATGTGACATTTTTTTAAATATTTATTTGTTTTACAAAGAAACAAATAATATCTTTGTACTCCAATTAAGGGAGTAAATAATCTTTGATTTTGATATTAAGAACAAAGATTTTGACATATAAAATATAATGCGGGATGGAGCAGTGGTAGCTCGTCGGGCTCATAACCCGAAGGTCGTCAGTTCGAGTCTGGCTCCCGCTACTAAGAAAAAAAAGTCTAACGCGAGGTTAGATTTATTGAAAAATACAATGCGGGGTGGAGCAGTGGTAGCTCGTCGGGCTCATAACCCGAAGGTCATCAGTTCGAGTCTGGTCCCCGCTACTAATATTAAAATCTAACGCGAGGTTAGATTTATCGAAAATACAATGCGGGATGGAGCAGTGGTAGCTCGTCGGGCTCATAACCCGAAGGTCGTCAGTTCGAGTCTGGCTCCCGCTACTAAGTAAAGCCTTACACTTCTGCGTGAGGCTTTTTTTGTGTTGAATCCAACCAACAGATTTTAGGGTGATCTATTTTATTCCTCAATCTGCGATTAATTCTTATTCTGGAACATTAACACAAAATCCAACAAGTTAAAATTGTAAATAATAATTGTAAAAGGCGTCTATCAAGGCGCCTTTTTCGTTGAAAACTAAATCCTCAGCATTTTGGTTTCGCAAATATTACGCAAACGTTTTCTTGCGATTTGATCATTTATTTCTGATATAATTCAGTTATCATTGAGAATTAAAGAGATTGCTTAAGTCCCTAAACTACTTATGAAAACGTTATTTTTAATATTGAGCATTTGCTTTCCTTTTTTAGCCTCGAGTCAGACAATTTATCCTATTCCACATCACGTAGAATCTAATGGTAGTATTGATTATGTTGGGGTAAAATCCAACTCAACTCTTCTTTATGATTTTTCTACAAAGAATGGGCTAAAAGTTGTAGAGAAAAAACTGAAAAATCTTCCTCAAGAAGGTTATAAATTAGCTGTTACGAACAAGAAGATTGAGATTCAATATTCTACTGCTAGGGGGCAATTTTATGCATATAAAACATTAGCCCAATTGCTTCAACAAGCAAAGAGTAATGGGAAATTATTTCTTATAAATATTCAGGATCAGCCTGACGTTGCCTTTCGCGGTACAGTAGAAGGTTTTTATGGTAATCCATGGAGCCATGAAGCGCGTATTGCACAGTTGCGTTTTTATGGTGACTGGAAAATGAATACCTATATCTACGGACCCAAAGATGATCCGTACCATTCTTCGCCAAAATGGAGAGAAGCTTATCCAACAGATGAAGCTGCGAAGCTGAAAGAGTTGGTGGAAATCGCAAATCAAAATCAAGTAGATTTCTACTGGGCTATCCATCCAGGTAAAGATATCAAATGGAATAATGCAGACAGTTTAGCGGTATTGCACAAGTTTCAATTGATGTACGATTTAGGAGTGCGTCATTTTGCTGTATTTTTTGATGATATTTCAGGCGAGGGTACAAAAGCAGAGAAACAAGCTGGATTGTTGAATTATTTGCAAAAGGAATTTATAGACAAGAAAAAAGATGTAGGCGCATTAATTATGTGTCCTACAGAATATAATAAAGGCTGGTCTAACCCAAAAGAAGGCACATATTTGGATATTTTGGGTGATCAATTGGATAAACGTATTCATGTGATGTGGACTGGTAATACCGTGATTCATGATATTACGTTGGAAGGGCAGCGATGGGTAAATCAGCGTATCAAAAGACCATCTTTTGTTTGGTGGAATTACCCGGTAAGTGATTATGTGCGTAATCACCTGTTGTTGGGGGAGTCGTATGGTTTGGATAAAGATGCCAAAACGGAAATGTCAGGCTTTGTAACCAATCCAATGGATAAACCTGAAGCATCAAAAGTCGCGATCTTTTCTGTAGCAAATTACAGTTGGAATTTGAAAGCCTATGACTCAGAAAAAACGTGGAAAGAAGCTGTGGATAGACTTTATCCTTCGATGAATAAGGCTTACTTATTATTTTCTGCGCATAATACAGATCCAGGACCAAGTTATCACCAATACCGTAGATTAGAATCTCAAGCAATTTCTTCGGTCTTAGATGGATTGACAGAATCTTTGAAAGAAGGAAAAATAAAGTCTTTGAGCTTAGAAGAAGAGTCTGTTTTGAAAAAGGAATTCCAACAGTTTGAACCTTCGACAAAAGCGATTTTGGCTAATGCCGCTCATCAGAATTTGGTGGTAGAGATAAAACCTTGGTTAGATTATTTTGCAATTCAAGGCAAAGCCGCGTTATCGTTGTTAGAAATGAATCGTATTGCGGATAACAAAGACCTGCTATTTAATTTCTTCCAAGAATTTCAACAATTGAGAGATCAAATGATCAAAATTGATCAAACGAATAATAGAAATCCTTACCAACCGGGTATTGTGACAGCAAGTCGTCATGTATTGCCTTGGATGGAGCAATCTTACCTGTATTATCACAAATTGTTGAAAGAATCAGGCTATCCAGTGAAAGATGCAGCCAATCAACCTGCAGGTAAAGTGTATACGAATATTGATAATATAAAAGCATTGCCAGTTCAAAATGATGTGCAGAATGGAAATAGACCTTTCCAAGTGTTAAAATTGAGTAGAATGTTAGAATATATCACTTTCCAGGCGAATGATTATGTAGGTATAAACATAACGTCAGTATCTAAGATTCGTGAAGTGAAATTTAGATTTGATGAGAAATTAGAAGGTATTGAATTGCAATATAGTCATGATGGTCTCAGCTGGACGAAAGATAAAGCCGTTCAAGCTAAGTTTGTACGCTTGATAAATACAGGATCTGAAAGCAAAACAGCAAGGTTAACACAGTTTGAAATTATATTCGAATAAGACAAAAGGCACATTTTCATGTGCCTTTTTCTTTCTATAAAATCTCTAAAAATTATACAACCAATTTTGTGTACCTTTGTAGCCGGTATTTCATTTTGAAATGTAGTTGCCGAGATGGTAACGCGCGAGATAAAATTATTTAAAAGTATGGCAAACATTGTTGCAATCGTAGGTCGCCCAAATGTGGGAAAATCGACTTTATTTAACCGTTTAACGGAAAGTAGAAAAGCTATTGTAGATGACTTTAGCGGGGTGACTCGTGACCGTCATTACGAAATGGCAGAGTGGATTGGTAAAAAATTCACTGTTATTGATACAGGTGGTTTTGTACATGGTTCGGATGATATCTTCGAAGAAGCTATCCGTGATCAGGTGCACATCGCTATCGAAGAAGCTTCTGTAATTATTTTCATGGTAGACGTGAAAGTGGGTATTACAGATTTGGATGACGAAATCGCAGATTTATTGCGTCGTACATCAAAACCAGTTTATGTAGTGGCTAACAAAGTAGACCACGCTAAATTACACCACGAATCCACAGAATTTTATGCTTTTGGTTTAGGAGAAGTTTATAATGTGTCTTCGGCTACAGGTTCGGGTACAGGTGAATTATTGGATGCTATCGTTTCTAATTTCCCAGATCCAGAAGAAGAGGTGGAAGAAGATCCACTTCCAAAAGTAACTATCGTAGGTCGTCCGAATGTAGGTAAATCATCTTTGACAAATGCCTTATTAGGTACTGACCGTAATATCGTAACGAATATCGCTGGTACAACTCGTGATACCATCAAAATTCACTACAATCAGTTTGGTCACGAATTCTTATTAGTGGATACTGCAGGATTGCGTCGTAAAAATAAAGTGAATGAGGATATCGAATTCTATTCGGTAATGCGTACTATCCGTGCATTAGAAGATTCGGATGTAATCGTCTTGATGTTAGACGCGAATGATGGTATCGAAGCGCAGGATATTAATATTTTCCACCTAGCGGAAAAAAACAAAAAAGGACTTGTGGTTGTGGTAAACAAATGGGATACAATTGAAAAAGACCACAAAACAATGAAAGAGTTTGAAGCTCGTATCAAAGACAAAATTGCTCCTTTTACCGATGTGCCTATTATTTTCACGTCTGTAACGGAGAAACAACGTATTTTCAAAGTAGTAGAAGCTGCGATGGAAGTTTATAAAAACAAAACGAAGAAAATCCCTACTTCAAAATTGAATGAGGTGATGTTGAACGTTATTGAAAACTATCCGCCACCAGCAGTAAAAGGTAAATACATCAAGATTAAGTATGCTACGCAGTTGCCAGGAAGAGCACCTATGTTTGCTTTCTTCTGTAATTTGCCACAGTATATTAGAGATCCATACAAACGTTATATTGAGAACAAACTACGTGAAAACTTTAATTTCACAGGTGTTCCTATTCAAGTATATTTCAGACAAAAATAATTTATCAAATCAAGTTAACTAGAGTTCTATATGCAACACAATCTGGTACTTTATAATACATTAACACGTAAAAAGGAAAAGTTTGAACCTTTACACCCGAATCTAGTAGGGATGTATGTTTGTGGGCCTACTGTTTACAGTGATGTGCATTTGGGCAACTGTAGAACTTTCGTTTCTTTTGATTTAATATTCCGTTACTTACTTCATTTAGGTTATAAAGTACGCTATGTGCGCAACATTACTGACGCGGGTCACTTAGAAGGTGATAACGATGAGGGTGATGATAAGTTCGCAAAAAAAGCGAAATTAGAACAACTAGAACCAATGGAAATCGTACAGAAATATACGATAGGTTTCCACGATGTTTTACGTTTGTTCAACACACTGCCACCAAGCATTGAGCCGACTGCGACTGGTCATATTTCGGAGCAAATCGAAATGGTGAAACAAATCATCGAAAACGGTTATGCTTATGAAGCAAATGGAACGGTTTATTTTGATGTTGAAAAATACACCAAAGAACATAACTATACCATCTTAACCAATCGTAATCTTGAGGATTTACTGAATAACACAAGAGAATTGGGGGGGCAGGATGAGAAAAAAGGTAGATTGGATTTTGCACTTTGGATTAAAGCAAAGCCAGAACATATCATGCGTTGGCCTGCACCTTGGAGCGTAGGCTTCCCAGGTTGGCATATCGAATGTTCTGCGATGAGCCGCAAATATTTGGGTGACCAATTTGATATTCATGGTGGGGGTATGGATTTGGCGGCTACGCACCATACGAATGAAATCGCCCAATCGGAAGCTTGTAATCATACTTCTCCTGCTAAATACTGGATGCATACGAATATGCTTACGGTCAATGGTGCACGTATGTCCAAATCCGCTGGAAATGGTTTCTTGCCAGGTGAATTGTTTACAGGTAATCACCCTTTGTTGAATAAAGGATATTCGCCAATGGCGGTTCGTTTCTTTATGTTGCAAGCACATTACAGAAGTACATTGGATTTTTCTAATGAAGCTTTGGATGCTGCAGAGAAAGGTTACAAACGCTTGATGAATGCAATAGGTTTATTGGATAAGATTGTTCCTACTTCGACAGCGAAGATTGATGTGGATTTAGAAGCATTGACAGCGCGTTGTTATGCGGCTATGGACGATGATTTCAATTCTCCTGTGTTAATTGCTGAATTATTTGAGGTAGTACGTTTGATTAATTCTATCTATGATGGCAAACAACAAGCGGATGCTGCTACTCTTATTACAATCAAGCAATTGATGAATGATTTCGTATTCGATATCATGGGATTGAAAGACGATCAGCTTGGTGCGGACAATGAAAGTATCGATAAGTTGATGGAATTGGTCATTAGCTTGCGTAATGAAGCGAAGCAAAATAAAGATTATGCTACTTCCGATAAGATTCGTAATGAGTTAGCAGCTATTGGTATTCAGTTAAAAGATAGCAAAGAAGGAACACTTTGGAATAAGATTTGATTGAAGGATTGCAAATAATTTTAGATGAAGTATTCAACTATTCTTAAAACCGTATCTATAGCTTGTGCTTTAATTCCTTCGCAAGTTTTATTTGCTCAACTTCCTGAAAAAGTTGGTGGATTAATCACAGCAGATCGCAATGCAGCTCTTATTTCTAAGGCTCAAGGGCCTCATGCTGCATTTTCATCTATTATAGATAAGACTTCCGAATTTTATGTTCCGTCCTCGGTAAATGCATTCAATTATTTAAATAATAGGCCCAATATTCCAGATGTATTAACATGGGAGCCAAATTTTGCTTTGGTATCTAAAAGTTTAGAATTTGGCGTGACTTCTGGAAGCATGGAGTTTCAAAAGGTAGGGGCGATCAAGCGTTTCGGTCAATATCTGATTATTTGGAAAAGAGACAAAAAGGGTGTGTGGAAAGTGGATCTTCGCGCAGAAGTAGAAAACTACGGAAAACAGAAAGCGAAGGACTTAACCTATCAAGAGCCAGATGATTCTTGGTATTTGAAACATCGTTCGCAAGTTCGTTTAAAACAACGTGAAGATATTGTACAATCTACAGATCAGTTGTTCTCAACGATTTCTAAATCCAATACAGAGGCTGCCTATAAAGAATTTATGGCGGACGAAGTACGTTTCTATTACCCGTGGCAGAATGAAATCGAAGGCAAGAATAATGTAGTTAACTTTATCAAAAAACAACGTATTGATATCGTTACAGAGCCTTTGAAAGTAGGACGTGCTTACAGTGGAGAGTACGCTTATTCGCAAGGTACAGCCACAATACACACCAAAGATAAAGCTATTAAATTTAACTATATCCGTGTTTGGCAATTAAAAGAAGATTATCAATGGAGAGTGGTTTTGGAGATGATGTTTGAGAGGTAATCTTTAAATAAGAACAAAAAATAAGGCTTGAAATTTTCGAGGGCACTGAAAAAGTTTCTATTTTTTTAAGAGACTTAAAAAAATGACTGAGTATAGTATTAAGCTTACTCAGTCATTTTTGTTTTAGGGATTTCTGGAAGATTGTTTATTAATTGTCCTTATTGTAAGTTTAGTCAATAAGTATATGCTATTTGGCTCTTATTATCCCAATTTGACATTTTTAAAGCTAATACCCCTGCTTTTTTAGATTAATTTT
>NZ_JAAKGQ010000039.1:0-33225 GCF_011043515.1 Sphingobacterium sp. SGL-16
ACTAGATAAGGAGGTATATTATATGTCTAAAATTTTTATTTAGGCCACTTGTGATAATCAATATATTGTAATGGTTAAATATGTTTTTATAATTCATTTTTTTTCTTAGTAGGAAATATCATATATTTGTGTCGATTTTTGCTATCTACCTAAACAGTTAGCTACCTTATATAAAACAATATTAATCGATTGCAATGATTCAATTGAAAAAGAAATATTTTGCGCCTATTATTGAGATTCAAATGATTTATCATGAAGAGTCTTTTGCCGCAGCATCTGTAACTCCTCACATAAATTCAACTAATAATATATTGGAGGAATGGGAAGAGGCTGAAGTAGTTTTTGATAGAGTTCAATGGTAAAAGAAATTATGGATAGGAGAAAAACTAACATTACTAGATTAGTATTTATAATCTGTGCTATACTTTTTAATTCTTGTTCAAAAAATCAGAGTAATAGCTATGAGGTAAATGAAATTGTGAAAGTTAATATCTTGGGTATTGATGATTCTTTTGGTGAACTAGACAAATTAGGATCAGTCAATCCGAGCAGTTTAGAACAAAAAATTAGAATTCCGTATGGTGAAAATTTATCTGTTCTAGCAACATTAAGTCCCCTTTCAAAGAATAACACTTTAAAAGAAAAGACGGCTGCAACTACTACGAATAATTTACCCAAAAAGGAAATTCCATTGACTACTGGTACAAAATTTTTGTTGCTAGCGTATAATAGTCAAGGTGTCAAGGTGGCGGAGCGTGAATATTCCTATCAAGTATTTGATCCTAATGATAAAGGAGATTTAAATACAGGTTTTGAGAATCTTCAAATAGGGCAAACTTATACATTTATTGTATGTTCTAATAATACGACTACATCTGTTCCAACAGTTACGAATAAACAAAATTTGTCTACTGCAACGGTATCCAATGTTTCGGATAATACGCAATTATTGTATTTTAAAGATGTGATTAAAATAAATAATGGTGTAAATTATTTAAATGTTAAGCTGAAGCATCTTTTTAGCGAGGTCACTACGGAGATTATAATAGATCAGACTGGAAGTTCATTAGTGAATAATGTATCTTATTCACACGCAGGTAGTGTTTTAAAAGAAATTACTACGCCTTCAATATCACCAGCATTCGAATCTGCTACTGTGAAATTATCCGATGCATCTAGGACGTATTTGCAAAGAGGCCTATTGGGAAATTTTGCCTGTACCAACTATTGGAAGTTCCGGTGTTCAAATAATTTCTCTTCCTGCTACACGGATTATTACAAAAGATACAATTGCCACGTTTGAATAGCCAATCTGTTAATCAACAGTACAAGAAAGCCGCTAACTCTTACGGGGTTTCATATCAAGCCCGGGGTTAGTTATAAATTAAAAATAGAGATTGGATGTCCATGCACTCAGGAAGTAAAAAGTTCTGGATATATTGAAATATCTAGTTGGAATGGTACAAAACCTACCACTTATAATACTGTACATACATTTTCTAGTGCGGATTATGGTGCAGTGCTAGATATTTTTGAGATAGATAATTCATTTAGTTTACGTGTTGGAGTATCATCAACTGGAAATGGAGGTAACCATATTTACTCGGGTACGTATGTCGAAACATCTCCAAACTCTACGACAGTTATAACCAATGAGATCCAATTTCAGGGGTGGGCGGATAATTTAAGAGATGTAGTAAGCACGGGGCTTTTTCCGAATATTGAATTTAAAAATGGATGGAGATGGGGGGCTACAATACATAATTAATTTGTGCCCAATATATTTTCTTTAAAAGGACGTCATAAAGCTAATACTGTTCCTAATGGTGCTGACGTATTACTTACTGATAAGAGTGAGTGGAAACCAATAATACGTGTAATTATTAATAAAGATGGGAGTGTAGAAATGTTGGGTAGTATAAATGCATATGGAGGGCCTCCATACTATCCTTTAAAAACAACGAATAACGTTACATTAACTTTGTCGCATAATTCTGCTTCTCCAACCTCAAGAACTCGAAAGATAAATGGTAGTTTTAATAAAGTAACTTGGAGTAGAACGGGTGTAAATAGAGTAATGCTAGATCAAACTAAAATTGGAAGTACACTTTTTTATGGCAAATTTACTGGCTTAAAAACTATTGCTTGTAGTGGTAATCAGTAGTTGATGTTAATTAGTAAACAAAAGGCTCAACATTTTTTAATGTTGAGCTTTTTTGTAAAATAGAATTACCGTATTCTTTCTCGTGATTATGATGAAACGTATACTCTTTCTTTATTCATCTAATGATTTTATTCTCATTGACTACGGTAGGATTATCTTATTTATAAACAACAAAAAAATCCCCAAGCTAAGCTTGAGGATTTTTAATATGATTGTGTATTCGAAAAAGGCTTATTTTTCTTTTTCTTCGTTGATGTCTGTAGAGACTGAATCATCGTTTGGGTTTTCACCTTTTACCACGATTTCATTTTTCTCAGTATCTAAATCAACTGTTAATAAAGCATTTGATTTTAGTTCACCTTTCAGAATTTCTTCTGCAATAGGATCTTCTAAATATTTCTGAATAGCACGTTTCAAAGGACGAGCACCGAAATTTGTATCATAACCTTTTTCTGCGATATATTCTTTTGCTTTATCTGTTAATTTAATAGTGTGACCCAAAGACTCGATGCGACCGAACAAAGATCTTAATTCAATATCAATAATTTTGAAGATATTTTCTTTAGTCAACGAGTTAAATACAATCACGTCATCTACACGGTTCAAGAACTCAGGTGCAAAAGCACGTTTCAAAGCTGTTTCGATTACACCTCTTGAATGTGCATCAGCTTGACTTTCCTTTGCGGTAGTAGTGAAACCAACGCCTTGACCAAATTCTTTCAACTGACGTACACCTATATTGGATGTCATAATGATAATCGTATTTCTAAAGTCCACTCGACGTCCTAAAGAGTCTGTTAATTGACCTTCATCCAACACTTGCAACAACAAGTTGAAGACATCTGGGTGCGCTTTCTCGATCTCATCCAATAAAACTACTGAATAAGGTTTGCGACGAACTTTCTCTGTCAACTGACCACCTTCTTCATAACCAACGTATCCTGGAGGCGCTCCAACCAAACGAGAAACGGCGAATTTTTCCATATATTCACTCATGTCAACTTGAATCAGCGAATCTTCTGAGTCAAACATGAAACGAGCCAATTCTTTTGCTAATTCTGTTTTACCAACACCCGTAGGACCTAAGAAGATAAAAGAACCAATTGGTTTTTTAGGATCCTTCAATCCAGCGCGCGTACGTTGAATAGCTTTAACCAATTTTTGAACAGCATCGTCTTGACCAATGATACGTCCTTTCATCGATTCACCCATATTCAATAGCTTTTGGCTATCTGTCTGGCTCACGCGTTGAACAGGTATACCTGTCATCATGGATACGACTTCAGCTACATTATCTTCGGTTACGGTATAGCGTTTTGTCTTTGTTTCCGCTTCCCAAGCAGCTTTTTCTTTTTCCAGTTCTTCTAAAAGCTTTTTCTCTGTATCACGAAGTTTAGCAGCTTCTTCGTATTTCTGAGAACGAACCACTCTGTTTTTCTCTACCTTAACTTCCTCGATTTTCTCTTCGATTTCAATAATCGATTGAGGTACGTGAATGTTTGTCAAGTGAACACGCGAACCCGCTTCATCCAATGCATCAATAGCTTTGTCTGGTAAGAAACGATCCGTGATATATCGTGTGGTCAACGTAACACAAGCCTCTAACGCTTCTGGCGTATAGTTTACATTGTGGTGTTCTTCGTATTTGTCTTTGATACGATTTAAGATTTCCAATGTCTCATCGTGCGATGCTGGTTCGATCATTACCTTTTGGAAACGACGGTCCAAAGCGCCATCTTTTTCGATGAACTGGCGATATTCGTCTAATGTAGTAGCACCTATACATTGAATTTCTCCACGAGCCAAAGCTGGTTTGAACATATTCGAAGCGTCCAATGAACCTGAAGCACCACCAGCACCCACAATCGTATGAATCTCATCAATAAATAAGATTACGTCAGGTGATTTTTCCAATTCGTTCATGACCGCTTTCATACGTTCTTCGAATTGACCACGGTATTTTGTACCCGCAACCAAAGAAGCTAAATCCAAAGTAACGACACGTTTGTTGAACAAAACACGTGAAACTTTACGTTGAACAATACGTAATGCCAAACCTTCTGCGATAGCAGATTTACCAACTCCTGGTTCTCCGATAAGAATAGGGTTGTTTTTCTTACGACGTGATAAGATTTGTGAAACGCGTTCGATTTCTTTTTCACGGCCTACGATGGGGTCCAATTTTCCTTCTTCTGCAGCGCGTGTCAAATCACGACCAAAGTTGTCCAATACTGGAGTTTTGGACTTAATGTCCGAAACTTTTTTAGGTGCAGAGAAGCTTTCTTGTTCTTCGTAATCATCATCTGGTGACGATGAACCAGGAGCTTCGTCCGTAATATTGGATTTATTTTGCTCTACTTCATTTTTGAATAAGTCGTATGAAACACCATATTGTTGTAGTATCTGCGACGCTATATTATCTTCATCCCGCAAAATAGCAAGAAGAAGATGTTCAGTGCCAATGATATCACTTTTGAAGATTTTAGCTTCTAAATATGTTATTTTAAGGACTTTTTCAGCTTGTTTTGTCAAAGGAACAGATCCTATAGGTGTTCTCGATACAGAAGATCCCTTCACAGCGTCCTCAACAGATTGTCTTATAGCAGCTGTATCAAGATTTAAGTTTTTAAGAATTTTGATAGCGATACCATCACCTTCTCGGATAAGTCCAAGTAAGAGATGCTCTGTACCAATATAGTCATGGCGAAGACGCAGCGCCTCTTCGCGGCTATATGATATGACATCTTTTACTCTTGGTGAAAATTTTGCTTCCATTTAATTACCTTTCTTTATTTTATAAGTGAGGATTTCTATAAAAGTATGAAATTATTAAGAAAAGCGCACTTATATTTACTAGAAATTATCAACAATTAAGCCATAAAATTAGTTCGTCAAAATGGCAGTATTTATGAATACAATTTATCTCTTTCTATTCTAGCTATATGTGTGTATTTTTATTTGGGGCTTTATTTAGCTATCTTTGACTTACGAAAAACAAGAGAAAAATTCAGTATAAAATATTCATATGTCTGACGAAAAAATTATCTTTTCGATGGCTGGTGTAAACAAGATTTACCCACCTCAAAAACAAGTATTAAAAAACATATATCTATCCTTTTTTTACGGCGCTAAAATTGGTGTTATTGGTCTTAATGGTTCTGGAAAATCTTCATTATTAAAAATTATTGCTGGATTAGACAAATCTTTCCAAGGAGAAGTTGTCTTTTCACCTGATTATTCTGTTGGTTATTTGGCTCAGGAACCAATTTTAGACCCAGAGAAAACGGTTCGTGAGATAGTGGAAGAAGGTGTTGCTGAGATTACTGCTGTCTTAAAAGAATACGAAGAAATCAACGAAAAATTTGGCTTGCCAGAAATTTATGAAGATGCTGATGCAATGGATAAATTATTAGCTCGTCAAGGTGAGTTACAAGACAAAATTGATGCTACAAATGCTTGGGAATTAGATTCTAAGCTGGAGCGTGCCATGGATGCTTTACGCTGTCCTGAGCCTGAAGCAAAGATTGCCAATCTGTCAGGAGGTGAGCGTCGTCGTGTAGCGATGTGTCGTTTATTATTACAAGAGCCTGACGTTTTATTGTTGGATGAGCCTACCAACCACTTGGATGCAGAGTCTATTGACTGGTTGGAACAACACTTACAACAATACAAAGGAACAGTCATTGCAGTAACGCACGATAGATATTTCTTGGATAATGTTGCAGGATGGATTTTGGAATTGGATAGAGGTGAAGGTATTCCTTGGAAAGGAAATTATTCCTCTTGGTTAGACCAAAAAGCAAAACGTCTAGCTCAAGAAGAGAAACAAGAAACTAAACGTCAAAAAACGTTGGAGCGTGAGTTGGAATGGGTGAAGATGGCTCCTAAAGCGCGTCACGCGAAATCTAAAGCGCGTTTGCACAATTATGAGAAATTGGCTTCTGAGGAAACTAAGGAACGCGAAGAAAAATTGGAATTATTTATTCCTCCAGGACCTCGTTTGGGTAATGTGGTA
The DNA here is from genome assembly GCF_011043515.1 of Sphingobacterium sp. SGL-16. Lineage (NCBI taxonomy): Bacteria > Pseudomonadati > Bacteroidota > Sphingobacteriia > Sphingobacteriales > Sphingobacteriaceae > Sphingobacterium > Sphingobacterium sp. SGL-16. Next base: position 6,180 of record NZ_JAAKGQ010000039.1, read on the forward strand.
ATAGAAGCGAATAATATTTCTAAAACTTATGGCGACCGTATCTTATTCGAAAACTTGAGTTTCTCTTTGCCTCCTGCAGGTATTGTTGGGATTATTGGTCCAAATGGAGCTGGTAAAACTACGTTGTTTCGTTTGATTACAGGTCAAGAGCAGCCCGATACAGGTTCTTTCAAAGTAGGTGAAACCGTAGTGTTAGGTTATGTGGATCAAATGCACGATGATTTGGATCCCGAAAAATCGGTGTGGGAAAATATTACAGGAGGAAATGATAATATTCTTCTAGGTAGTAAAACACTGAATTCTCGAGCTTATGTTTCTAAATTTAACTTCAATGGTGCAGATCAACAAAAGAAAGTAGGCGTACTTTCTGGTGGTGAGCGTAACCGTGTCCACTTGGCGATTACGTTGAAAAAAGCTTCCAACGTATTATTGTTGGATGAGCCGACCAACGATATTGACGTGAATACTTTACGTGCTTTGGAAGAAGGGTTGGAGAATTTTGGTGGATGTGCGGTTATTATTTCACACGACAGATGGTTTTTAGATAGAATTTGTACGCATATTTTAGCATTCGAAGGGGATTCACAAGTATACTTCTTCGAGGGTAACTATACAGAATACGAAGAAAATCGTAAGAAACGTTTGGGTGATGTAGGTCCAAAACGTATTAAATATAAAAAATTAGTAAAGTAAGAGCGCATAATGAGTTTTGAATCAGCTAAACTACTTGAGGCAATAATAGAAACTGCAATTGACGGGATTATCACCATTGATAGTAAAGGACATGTAGAATCTATTAATCCTGCCGCACTGCAACTATTTGGGTATTCAGCCGAAGAAGTGATCGGAAATAATATTTCGATGCTCATGCCTGAACCCGATAAAAGTAGACATGATTCTTACATTGCAAATTATAAAAGTACAGGTCACAGAAAGATTATAGGTATAGGTCGGGAAGTCTTGGGTCGTAAAAAAGACGGTACGACCTTTCCTTTTCGTCTCGCTGTGAGTGAGGTTTTCTATAAGGATAAAAGTATTTTTACAGGTTTTATTCACGACTTAACCAAAGAAAAGGCTGCAGAAGACAGACTTTTACAGCATACTTTGGAGCTGGAAGAAACGGTACGTCATCGTACGAAAGATTTAATTTCTTTGGTTTCGGAATTGGAAAGAGCTAAGGCGGATGTAAGTAACTCTTTGGAAAAAGAAAAAGAGTTAAATCAGTTGAAATCCCGTTTTGTCTCTATGGCTTCGCATGAATTTCGGACTCCATTAAGTTCTGTTAATTTATCCGCATCATTAATTGACAAATATGTGGAGCAAGAAAGATTGGATGCTGTTGCCAAACATACCAACCGTATCAAAGGTGCTGTTCAGCTTCTCAATAATATACTAAATGATTTCTTGTCTTTAGAAAAATTGGAAGCTGGCGTGGTAGTGGTGAATCAGCAGACAATAAATGTTGTTCATTTGGGTGAGGAAATCACGGGCGAGATGCAGATGATTTGTAAAAAGAATCAGCATATTGTCTACCAGCATACAGGTGCGCATGCTGAATTTGATTTGGATGCCCACTTGTTAAAAAGCAGTATAATTAATTTAATTTCTAATGCGATAAAGTATTCAGGGGAGGATACTTTTATTGAATTCACTACAGAAATTACAGATGATATCTGTACTATCGTAATCAAAGACAATGGTATTGGTATTCCTGAAGAAGATCAAAAAAATCTATTTGAACCTTTCTTTAGAGCGCATAATACAGGCAATATTCCTGGTACAGGTTTAGGTCTTAATATCGTAAAACGTTATGTAGCGTTGATGAATGGCGAATTAGAATATTGGTCGGCTCTCAATCAAGGAACTTCATTCAAAATGACTTTCCGAAAATAAAAATATACTACACTATGAACAAACGTACTATTTTGATTATCGAGGATAATCTGGAAATAAGGGAAGGCACGGCTGAAATTTTGGAATTGACAGGCCGTTATGATGTCCTCACAGCGGAAAATGGTAAAATCGGCGTAGACTTAGCGCTAAAAAATATTCCTGATCTGATCCTTTGTGACATCATGATGCCTGAGTTGGATGGTTATGGAGTTTTGTATATGCTGAGTAAACAAGATGCCACTATGCATATTCCTTTTATATTCCTGACAGCTAAGTCCGAGCGTGTAGATATGCGTAAAGCTATGGAAATGGGAGCCGACGACTACTTGGTAAAACCATTTGATGATATAGAGCTGCTGAATTCTATTGAAAGCCGTTTGCGAAAACGTGATTCTTTGCAATCCGTATTCGAAAAACCTGCTTCAGGTCTTAACTTGACCGAAGAAGATCAGACTGTTTTATTAAATGATTTGGTAAAAGAAGCCAGGGTAAAAGTTTATAAAAAGAAACAATTGATATATGAAGATGGAGATGCGCCTATCTATGTGTATTACTTGGTAAAAGGTAAGGTGCGTACTTACTTATATTACCAAGATGGTCGCGAATTGTCTACCAATATTCATACGGATGAACAATTTTTTGGTTATGAATCTATTTTACTGAATGAGCGCTATACAGAAAGTGCAAGTGCTTTGGAAGATACAGAAGTAGCCTTGATTCCGAAGGATAAATTTTTTGAATTAATGTTTAATAAGCCAGTTATTGCAACGAAGTTCATCAAACTGCTTTCTGGAAATGTGAAGGAAAAAGAAGAACAAATGTTGGGATTTGCGTATGATTCGGTTCGAAAGCGTGTAGCAAATACATTGGTTCATGTTGCGTCTAAAACTATCACTACGTCTAATCAAGATGAGGTCGTAATACGTATCTCTCGTGATGATCTGGCTGCTCTGGCTGGAACAGCTAATGAAACAATTAGCCGAATGTTAGCTGATTTTAAAGATGAAAAACTTATTATCAAGGAAGGTAATGCGATACGAATTTATTCTATCGAAAAGCTAAAGAATATCAAACAGTAAAAATTTTTAAACTCTTAGAAACGGACAACTTAGGTTGTCCGTTTTTTGTTTGTGATGAATATCACATATTAAGTTGACCACCTACATTCGTAACCTTACGACAGCATAGTACTTTTGAATAAAGAAAAGTACAATATTTGATGAGAGTAGTGGTCTATAACATCCAAGAATTTGAGAAGCAAACATTAGCTAAAGCTAATGCTAAGGTGCATGATTTGACCTTAATCTCAAATCCTTTGAATCTAGATACCATTCGTTACGCTGAAGGAAAAGAAGTCGTTATCGTATCTGAAAATGACAATTTGGAAAAGACTATTTTAGATGCGCTAAAAAGAATTGGTGTCAAAAAGATTATTACTCGTTCAGTTTCATTAAATCATATTGATTTGGCTTATGCTGGTCATTTAGGTCTGCATGTAGCTAATACTCCTGCAGAAGATGATTCTCCCAAAAGTATAGCTATGCAAACTATTCAAAACCTGAATAGTTGGGTCAATAATAAATGCTTAGGTGTGGCGTGTCATTGTGCTTTTGATTGTTCAAAGAAAAGTTCTGCCATTCTTTAAATCGTATATCATGGATTACAATACTTTAATAGCAAAATATAATGTGGCGGCACCACGTTATACCTCTTATCCTACAGTACCATTTTGGGAAAATGATGCATTCAATGAGAATGAATGGAAATCAAATGTAGTCGCTCGATACAATCAATTCAAAGCGCACGGAATTAGTATTTATATCCATTTACCATATTGTGAAAGTTTGTGTACTTATTGTGGTTGTAATACACGAATAACAAAAAACCACAAAGTCGAAGAGCCATATATAGATTCTTTGTTGAAAGAGTGGGAGATGTATCAGCACTTACTTGGGGAAGGAAGTGTATTGATTCATGAAATACATCTTGGTGGTGGTACGCCTACTTTTTTTCAAGCGGAGAATTTAGAAAGATTAATCAATGGAATTCTAAAAGGTAATCGTAAAACGAACGATGCCAGTTTCTCTTTTGAAGCACATCCAGCAAACTCAACACGCGAGCATTTACAAACCTTATATAATCTTGGATTTAAACGTTTGAGTTTGGGTATTCAGGATTTTGATGAACGAGTACAATTTGTGATAAATCGTCATCAGACGGTGGAAGATGTTTCACGTGTCATGACAGAAGCGCGAGAAATTGGATATGAATCTATCAATTTTGACTTGATTTATGGTTTGCCTTTGCAAACAAAAGAATCTGTGCAGATGACGATTGATGTCTCTTTAAAAATGTCTCCAGATCGCATTTCATTTTATAGTTATGCGCATGTGCCGTGGATCAAGCCTGGACAGCGCCGATTTACAGAGTTAGATTTACCTATGGGCAAAGAAAAATTAGATTTGTATAACCTAGGCAAAGCGATGATTCAGGAAGCAGGATATGAAGATGTAGGCATGGATCATTTTGCGAAGAAAGAAGACGCTTTATTCAAAGCAAATACCAACGGAACATTGCACCGCAATTTTATGGGCTATGCCGATCAATATACACCTTTAATGATAGGATTGGGAGTATCTTCGATATCAGATGCATGGACAGCTTTTGGACAAAATGTGAAAACTGTAGAAGAATATCATAAGTGTATTGAAGAAGGTAAATTACCTGTTTTTAAAGGTCATTTATTGAATGAAGAAGATGTGGTAGTTCGACAATATATATTGGATATGATGTGCAGAGGGGTGGTTAATCTTCTGCCAAATCACGAACTCAATGATCGTATTTTGGAAAGAATAGAACCATTAATACGCGATGGTCTTGTAATGGTAAATGGTTTGTGCATTTCCATTACGCAGATTGGAAAATCTTTTTTGCGTAACGTCTGTATGGCATTTGATGAACGTCTGCAACGTACTAAAGAGCGTGAAAATCTATTCAGTCAAGCAATTTAATATCATAAAATTATGGCAGTAGAAGGCAATATTAAATTGTCCACGATTTGTTATCATTGTGGTGATAAAGTGGAAGATACTCCTTATATTCTGGAAGAACATACTTTCTGCTGTCTTGGTTGTCAGACAGTATATCAGATTTTGCATGAAAACAACATGCAAAGTTACTACCGCTATAATACCCATCCTGGGAAATCTCAAAACTCGGACAAGCAAGATCTGAGCTATTTGGAAGAACCCAATATTATCTCCAAATTGGTGGATTATCAAGATGAGCAAATTGCCATAATTACATTCTACATTCCTGCAATTCAGTGTAGCTCCTGTATTTGGCTGTTAGAAAACTTGTATAAGCTCAATGCTGCGGTTAAATCATCTAAAGTTGATTTTATGAAAAAGCAAGCTAGCATTACCTTTAATAAGCAAGAACTTTCTTTGCGTGCATTAGTAGAGCTTTTACAAGATATTGGATACGAGCCAAAAATCACTTTGCAGGATGTCATCAAAGAAGGAAAGAAAATCAATCAAAATGGATTAATTGCTAAAATTACGGTAGCTGGTTTCTGTTTTGGTAATTCCATGATGATTAGTTTTCCGGACTATTTTGGTATGGGCGCTTTCGAACGAGAATATGCGAGTTTCTTTGGGTATATGAATCTCGCTTTTGGTATTCCAGTTTTGATTTACAGTGCTTCTGATTATTTCAAATCGGCTTGGAACAGTTTAAGGCAAAAGCGTTTGAATCTTGATGTTCCTTTGGCTTTAGGAGTTCTAGTGTTGTTTTTACGTTCGGCTATTGAAATTATTACCCAAACTGGTCCAGGATTCATGGATACGCTTTGTAGTTTAGTATTCTTCATCCTAATAGGAAAATGGGTGCAACAACGTACTTACTATCATATTTCATTCGAGAGAGATTATCGTTCGTATTTTCCTGTTGCGGTAACGGTTTTGGAAGAAGATAAAGAAATACCAAGACAGATTTCGGATTTGAACATTGGCGACCGTATTTTGATTCGCAATAATGAAATTATTCCAGCTGATGCAATTTTATTGAAAGGAACTGCTTCTGTGGACTTTAGTTTCGTAACTGGGGAAAGTAAGCCTGTAGAAAAAGTATTGGGCGAAGTTGTTTATGCTGGTGGACGACAAATCGGTGGGGCTATCGAATTGGAGGTTGTAAAAGCGGTTTCACAAAGTTATCTAACTCGTCTTTGGAACAATGAATCTTTCAAATCCTATGAGAAGAAATTCGATACGTTTGTGGGCTATATCAGTAAATATTTCACCATTGTATTGGTAAGTATTGCTGTATTGGCTTTGGGATTCTGGTTCTTTAATGGGCAAGCTGATAAAGCTTGGGGTGCTTTTACAGCTGTATTAATTATTGCATGTCCTTGTGCTTTGGCTTTGAGTTCGCCATTTACTTTGTCTGCTGCTTTGAGTATTTTCGACAAGAATAAACTTTATATCAAGAATACTTCAGCTATTGAGCAAATGGCGGCAATTGATACTGTTGTTTTCGATAAGACAGGTACAATCACTTCACCAACGGCTTCGGCGATGTATTTTGAAGGTGAATTAACTCCTATCGAAAAGAATATCTTATTTTCTATTTGTCGAAATTCGAACCATCCATTGAGTAGAGAGATTCTGAAATGGTTAGGTGATTGTCAATTGTTACCAATTTCGAATTACCAAGAAACTGTAGGGAAAGGGCAGTCTGCAGAATACGTAGATTATTCAGTGGCTTTAGGAAGTAGCTCTTTTGTCGGAGTTGCGAAGAAAGTTGAAGGTACAGCTGTTTATGTAAAGATTAATGAATATATAAAGGGTGTTTTCACTTTAGAACAATCATGGCGTCCGGGATTAAATGAAATTGTGCAATCACTGAAAAATGAAGATTATAAACTTCATTTGATTTCGGGAGATAATGAGCGTAGAGCGGAAGCCTTAAAATTAATCTTTCCTGCTGAGTCAAGTTTATTGTTTAATCAAGCTCCTGCAGATAAATTAGCGCGAATAGAACAATGGCAATCGGAAAAATACAAAGTTTGTATGCTTGGTGATGGCCTGAATGATGCTGGTGCATTGCGGAAAGCTGATTTGGGTATTGCTGTTTCTGATGATATCAATAATTTTTCTCCAGGTTGTGATGCTATTTTGGATGGCGAATCTTTTGAAAAACTTCCTGCTTTCTTTAATTTTAGTAAAGACGCAGTAAAAGTCATCAAAATGAGTTTTATGATTTCTTTGTTGTACAATGTCATCGGTATAAGCTTCGCTGTACAAGGAACGATGTCTCCATTATTTGCAGCGATATTGATGCCAATAAGTACAGTGACCATTATATCGTTTACCAGTCTAATGACTCGTTGGTACGGAAAGAAGAGGGGATTGATTTAATTTTTAGATATCAGATGTTAGACAATAGACCTTAGATTTTTGTAAACTATACTGTGTTTCAGTTTTCTCAGATCTTATATCTCATATCTAACATTATAATTTTAACTTTTGACTTTGAAAAAAATGAACATCATATTCTTATTAATCGGTTTCAGTGTTTTTATTGCTTTAATATTCTTAGTAGCTTTTTTCTGGGCAAATAAAACCAAGCAGTATGAAGATACCTATACACCTTCCGTTCGGATTCTATTTGATGATGAAGTGAAAGAAGGTGAGTCAATTAAATAAAGAGAAATAATGAATTATTTCTTTGTACCTTTGCATCAAATTAATAATTAAAATGCCAAGAGAAACAAAAGAGGGTTTATACCGTGGAATTATTGAGCAGGATGCAGATGGAAATTATTTCTGTGGTCCGTTAATATTGGATTATAAACTCGCTAAATATAATTTCAAATTAGGAGATTATATTAGTGTTAAAAAAGTCGTGAGTAATACAAGTGCCAAAAGCGCAGAAAAATATCCGCATAAGGGAGTGAAATTTTCACTTGCAGACAAAAGAAACGAAGACTAGAAGAGATTTAGGGATTACCTAAATCTCTTTCTTTTTAGAATTATCTGTTATAAGGATATTCTTGAATAAGATTAAAACCTCGTTTTATTAATTCCATATCTTCTTTATTCTGTTTAATCAATTTGATTTCTTCAGTTCCTTCTGTAAAAGATTTAGTCAAAATAATATCTCCATTTTTCTGTATGGAGTAATTTAATTTGAAATTATTGATAGTAATTTCTTTTGTTTTTTCATCTAAAAGAAATTGTTGATACCCTTTTTGGTAATTTGTGTCTCTAATTACTGCTGTTCCTTCAAATTCAAAAATAATATAATTCCATTCATTTGGTATTGATTTAAATGATTTACCCTGGCGATCAACCTTGAATATTCCATTGATAGTCGATTTCTTAAAATAATCCGCTATCATCTTTTGCGTATTAGTGAGAGAGAAGTACTGCGTAACAGCAAATACTATAATAACAATAACTTTCAAAGCTATTAGGCCTTTCTTAATCCAAGGCTTGCTATATTCGGTCTTATCAATTGTTCGAATTTCTGCGGGTTTTCCTAGAATAAAGAATGCATACAAAGTTTTAATATTAGGGAGAAGCAAGAACAAAGACAGTAAAAATAAAGCTGTTGAAACTAATTTAACGGGCACATCAAAAAAATAATTGACTGTCATAATATTGATGCTTGTTGCCATCGTGATGAGAGCTACAATAGTTACAGTTCTACGGAATAGGAGTAATAGGGCTGATATCTCCACTATTCCCATGAAAATATTGTAGCCTTTAGAAAAACCTAAATATGTCCAAGCTAATCCCATTGGAGAAAATTCATGAAGGGGTTGCATCAACCTGTTCAGGGATGGCGGAGGCATTTGTGCATGGAGTAATTTTATCGCTCCATAATTGAATAGCATAAATGCGATGTAATAACGTATTAAAACAGTGAGCCAATAATATAAGTGGTTATATTCTTTCCGATTTCTGTCTATTAAGCTCCAAAGAACAGAACCAAGGACTCCAAGGAGAATAAGAATAGATAATGTCACCCAATCATAAGAGGTGTCGCCACTTCCATTGGAGAATATAGTGTAGTCGTAGGTGTAGTGCAGTATGTTTTTAGCAAACCATGGAGTGAAATCATGGAATAAGGAAGTAATAGGTTTTGTAAGAACATTAAAACACGGATAAGCTTCATTATTAAATACAATAATGAAACATATTATGAATATAAAAGCAAAACGGAATAACACTTTATTGGTGGTGGTCCAGTATAATTGATTGTTCATATCTTTAAGATATGAATTTTTTATTATTTCTTAATAATCTTTCCCTTGTCGGTAATAAACAAAAAATTATACTTCGGATATTTCTTTGCTAATTTCTTACCTTCTTTTTCGCCTAATACCATAATGGAGGTGCTTAAAGCATTTGCAAATTCTGCTGATGGACCGTAAATGGTTACACTGGTTAATCCTGTGGATGGATAGCCTGTTTTGGGATTGATAATGTGAGCGTAGCGCTTGCCATCGATTTCGACATACTTCTCATAACTACCCGAAGTTGCTACGGCGCTGTTTTTAAGTTTTAAGATTTTGGCGATGCTTTTTTTGCTGAATGGGTTATTGATGCCAATTCGCCAAGGTTTTCCATTTGGTTGTTTACCCCAGGTTGCAATATCTCCTGAAGCATTTACTATTCCGCTTTTGATTCCTAAAGTTTGCATGAGTTCTCTTCCTTTGTCAGCTGCATAACCTTTGCCGATAGAACCAAAACCTATTTTCATGCCTTCTTTAGCAAGAAAAATAGTGGATTGCACAGAATCTAAAATGATATGCTCATAACCGACTTTTTCAATGGATTTCTGGATGATTTCTTCGGAAGGCTTTTCGGTCATCGAGCCATCGAATTTCCAAACTTTGTCCATCGCTGCGGTACTAATATCGAAAGCACCATTCGATATTTTAGAATATTCCAATGCTCTGTGGGTCAAATCAAATAGTTCTTTATCGACTTTGACAGGTTTGATTCCTGCATTGCGGTTAACTTCCGAAACTTGTGTGTATGGTCGCCATTCTGAAATCAGATTTTCAATACGTTCTATTTCTGCAATGGTCAAGTCAATATGTTGGTTTGCTGTTGAGCTGTCTTTGGCTACGATTGTAATTTGAAATTGTGAACCCATTAAAGTCACATTTCGCTCTACGAGCACATCGGATTGCGCAAGTAGCGTAAATGGAATAAACAAAAAAGACAGAATAGCCAAAGCTATTCTATCTCTGAAAATAGGATATGTCTGCATTAATAACAATCTGTTAAGATTTGATTATTTTCTTTGTAATAAGATAGGGGCTTGCCATTGTGTGCGGTCAAAATCTTATCTAGCACGGTTTCTACATCTTTTTGCATTTGTAATGCACCACAAATCATAATAACTCCTTCATCATTCAGTAAATTGGCAAAATACACATAATCTCTACGGATTAAATCCATGACATATTGTTTATTTTCCTCTCTCGAAAAAGCAAAATACAATTGTTCCAATTGCCCTTTAGCAATTTCTTGATTCGCCCAATTTTGATATTCTTGCGTCAAGGAATTATTGTGTCTGAAACCTGCATAGAGCGAAACTTCTGTCTTTGCATAATTATTGCTTACCATTCCCAAGAAAGGAGCAATACCTGTTCCATTTGCAATTAATGCAACTTTTGAAGTTGTAGCTGGGAAGTGGAAAGAAGGATTTACCATAATGCGTCCTTCGATAGTATTTCCTTTTTGTAGATTATGCAGAAAACTTGAACCCAATCCATCTGGGAAGAGTTTTACAATAAGTTGAATGTAGTTATCCGATTTTCCGATAGAATAGAACCGCTCACGGTTGTCATTCGCTGGATAAATCGCTAATAAATCGCCCGATTCAAATTTCTGATTACATTTTAATAAGACTTTGAAGGTTGCATTATCTTCGGTAACGGTAGTTTTGTCAATAACTGTGAATTTCTTCAATCTAGGAACTTTGCTATTATAAACTGCTGGAGCAGTAGCCAAAGCGATAAGAGATTTTTCGCTCCACTGATGTGCCCAAGTCACAAATTCTGCTGTTGAACGGTCATTTACGGTATGTAAATCCACTAATTTTTTAGCCCAAGATTGTTGTTCAAGTAGCTGTTCCACATGAAGCGCATACGCACAGAAATCTGGATAGGCTTTTGAACCGAAGCCAACGATAGTAAATTTGATTTCTTGGTTTTGTGGATATTTAGTCAATAATTCTTCGAATTTGGTAGCATTCGATGGAGCATCTCCCAAACCATACGTCGATGTGAAAATCAACAAATGTTTAGCTTCTGGATAGGTTTTGTATTGATTCATTTCTGTCAAGAAAGAACGTTTACCATCCGAAAGCAATTGCTTGTGAATTTGATTTGCAAAGAATAGGGTAGAACCGTTTTCTGAACCAAACAGAATCACAATATTGGCATTCTCAGCTTTGTATTTATTTTTAATCTTGGTGCGTGTACGCTTGAACGTAATCGCAAATCCTGTGTACATGAAGAATACAATATTCAGCGAAGCTAATCCTAAAATGATAGCCCAAATAATATTCGTGCGACCGGTGTGTAAGTCAATATTTATCTTTTCTAGAACGGCAGTATTCGGGAATTTGGTTTCCTGCATAATATCGCCATTCACTTGATTGATGGAGACGGTTCGGTCTTTTAACGTAATGATAAAAGGCTCTTCCGCATCGTCAGGAATAAAAGGAAATTCTATTTTCTCAACATCCGCCAATTTGGTGTTTTTGAAGAAATCAATATCCTTTAATTCTTTCGTAACAGATTCATCCGAAACAACATCGTGTTGGATTTCTACATTATCTTTTTGGAAGAAATCCAACCGCACCATGAAGATTATTGTTCCAGTTAGCGCAATCATAAACACCGGAATCAGCAACCATCTTCCGGTTACGACATGGAAATATTGCTCAAAGAAGTCTTTATTGATTTTATCAAAGAAATGACGGATACCTTGTTGTCTTTTGATAATTAGAATTAATCCACTTATTGTAATCAGCAACAATAAGAATGAAACTACCCCCACAATGGTACGTCCTGTTTCCTTTAAAAATAGGGAACGATGTAATGCCGTTGTCCATTGAATAAATTGCGATTTAGGAATGACTTCGCCAATTTTTTCCCCTGTCAGTGGATTGATGTAGGCTTTTATAGGTTTTCCATCTTCGTCCATTGCTTCGATGGTAACGAAGTCGTTGTGGTCAACCGTGACTTGTAAGACCTCAACATATGCCTCGCGCAAAGCGGGAAGGCTTTGCGCGAGGGTAATATTTTCGAAATTGTCAACGCGATATGCGGGGGATTTCTCTTGTACAGCGTCAATGGCTAAAATCACGCCTGTAACGGAAAGTATTAGCAAAAAAGCAGAAGATAATAAGGCTAATGCATAATGCGCATATCTCCAAATCGATAAAGTCATTGAATATTATTGAACTTTGATAAATCTAATTTGACGGATGTATCCAGTGCCTTTCGCACCTTCTTTGTTGTCTAATGCTTCGGCAGTCAGAGCTACTTCCGCATCTTTTACATGGTATTTTTGGGTTTCTACTGCAGATTCGAAACGTAAATGATACCCTTTATTCAATTTTGCGGTTTCAAATTCGATTACGCGTGTAGAACGCGCACCACCAGCGATAGAAGCTCCTGTGATAGCGTTCAGTTTTTCTTTTTTCTTCACTCTGAACTTATCCCATTCCTTTAAGGTATTGTACCATTCTTCATCTGGACCTAATACACCTAAAGTTTTTTCGTATTGCCCTTTTGGATTTATCAACGAAATAATCACATACGCTTCTTTACCCGAATAGTTTTGCATTTGGATCATGCACTTATATTTAGTCGTCTGTGCGAATGTATTTTGAGAAAAGAATAGAGCAAATAATGCAAGTACGAAAAATTTGATTGTATATTTCATGCTATGTTTATATTATTTCAAAAAGTCGATAGATACGTTGTTGTTTGCTAAAAACTCATTTTCTTTAGCTAGGTCAAAAGCCGTTTCTTCAAATTCTGTCTTCAAGTCTTTTTTAGCACCTAATTCAATAAGCGTTTTTAGGATTTTGTCATCTTTAGCAATTAAAGCCGCTTTGTGTAGAGGTGAGTTACCTTCTTCATCTTGCGCATTGATGTTTGCACCTAATTCAGCTGCTTTCTTGATTAAATCGATATTTTGTTTTTCTACTGCAATATGGAATAACGAGCTACCATCCTGTTGTGGAGCTGTTACGTCAATTCCTGCAGCTTTCAATACATTTAATTTTTCAGCGAAATCATCTACAGCAGGGCCTTGTTGTGGAGCTCCAGGACGACCAGCAGGACGGAAAGAATTAAACCAATAATAAGCTAGGTTATTTCCATCTTTATCCAAAGCTTTTATATCTGCGCCTTTTTTGATTAATACCTCCGCAACTTCAGCAGATCCCGAAGCGATAGCTTTTGTTAAAGCTGTTTCGCCGTTTTCATTTTTAGCATTGATGTTATTGGCTTTTGCCAGTAGAATTTCAATCAATTTCACATCACGACCAGCTGCAGCATTAATTAATACAGTATTACCATCTTTATCCGCTTTTGCGACATCAATATTTTTTGTCAAGAAGTAATTGATGATTTCTGTATTCGGTCTGCGTGCTACGACATGTAGGATTGTTTCTCCATTTGGATTTAAAGCCGCAGGATTTAATTTATATTTCTCTACTAATTGTTGGAAAACCTCCACGCCATTTTGTTTTTGACGAGAACCTTGTGTAGCGAAGAATAAAGCTTGGTCAGTTGGTTTTACACCTTTAGCAATTAACTTATCAATTAACTCGAGGTTTCCCAATTTAGCAGCGTAGTCTGCAGCTGTGCGACCGTGAGCATCTTTTGCTGTTAAAGAAACACCTTTAGAGATAAAATAATCGGTGATTTTTAAATCATTATCCGCAGCAATAGCGTACATAATCAAGTTAGCACCATCTTCGAAACTGGCTTTAGGGTCTACACCTGCTTTTATCAAAGCATCATATACTTCTAAATTTTTATTTCCTGTCGAAGCAGCGTATGCAATTACAGCATCGCCATGGCTGTCTTTATAGTGTACATCCGAACCTTTAGCAATTAGATAATTTACTAATTCTAAATTGCCGGCCGCAGCAGCCCATTGAAGGTATGTTCTACTGTGGTGAGTTTTTTTATGTACATCATTACCTTCTTGCTCGATTAAAAATTTAATTACATCGTTAGGAGCTTTCGCATTAATAGCCATCGTAACTGGATCATGAAATCCAGCATTTTGCTCTGAAGGATTGTTTCCTTTGGCAATTTCAGCCTTTACAAGTTCAACAGTTGGACTATTTCTCCAAAAATCTCCACTCATTAAGGTGTTTGAAGATTGTTGAGCTTTCCCGTATAATGAGGCCGCTAACAAAAGCGAGAATAGAAATGTTCTTTTCATTGTATATATCCTAGTATTTGTGTCTTACTTTTATTTAAATTAATTCTAAATAACAAAAGTATGAATTTTTCTAACTATTAAAAATTTTTAAGACTTTAAATCTGAGAAGTATTTGAAATTTTTCGGATTGCGTCACTTTTTGATATTATGATTTTGTTAATAACAGCATTTTTACATACGAATGGCATATAAAATGATGTAGTTCTTATCTTTGCCGCTGATGATGCGCGTCATACATGTAATAGCTTTATTGAGCTACCTCAACATTTTATGTTTTGAGGTTAAATATTGTTATGCGCAGAATTTGGAGACTATTGCAGTAGGCGAAACTTTTATTGAAGTCGTACTTGAAGATGTACTAAATCTTCACCACAATGAAGAAGCAGAGAAAGTTCCCGAAATCATGTATGACGATTATCGGATTTTTGCTTTATCATTAGGGCTTCTTCCAATAGTATTATACTTCTCTTGGATATTACGTCGTATTTTTGCTTCAAATGAACAGATAAAGCATACCATTTATTATTTAAAAAGGTTAATTCTTCCCGGATATTATACCTTTCTATATCGGTATCGTCCTTTCTAACTACACTATTCTTATTTAAATACATCTAAACCGAGCTATTTACACCAAATGGTTTGGGTTTTCCTATATATTTTTTATTCAAAATCATTTTATTAACTATGAAAATCAAACGTCATTGGTACCCTATTTTGGGCTGTGCACTCGTTTTTACAGCGTGCACGAATGCAAAAGAAAAAGACACAAAAGAGGTCGCTAAAGAAGTTCCTGTTGCAAACTTAGTGCAAATGGATACTGTTATTTACAAAGAATATATTGCCGATATTCAATCGCAACGTAATGTAGAATTGCGTTCAAGATTAACAGGTTTTTTAAATAAAATATACGTCGATGAGGGTGCTCATGTTCGTAAGGGACAAGTGCTTTTCTCTTTGAACGATGAAGAATATAAAGCCGATTTAGCACAAGCGCAGGCAGCATTGAATAATGCTAAAGCTGAAGTGAAGAAAGTAGAACTGGAAATTGAAAGAACAAAAAAGCTTGTTGATAAGAAAATTGTAAGCATTACAGAAGCTGATTTGTTGGAGGTGCAGCTACGTGCAGCTTTATCAAAAGTAGAAGAGGGTGAAGCAATTCTCAATCAAGCGCGTACAAAATTAAGTCACACCCTCATCCGTGCACCTTTTGATGGTCGCATTGACCGTATTCAATTGAAAGAAGGTTCTTTATTGACAGAGGGAGCTTTAATTACGACGATTTCTGATTTGGACAGAGTTAATGTATACTACAATATTTCGGAGTCGGAATATTTGGCTTTAGCAACGGATTCTAGCTTCAAGAAAAATGCATTCAAACAAGAAGTAAAATTGATTCTAGCGAATGGCGAAATATATCCTTATCCAGGAATTGCCGAATTGGTGGAGAGTGAATTTGAAGCGAGCACAGGTTCTATTTCTTTGCGAGCACGTTTTGATAATCCAGCAGGATTATTGAAACATGGTGCTTCTGGAAGAATTGCTGTTCCTACAAATACAGGAGACCTGACTTTTGTTCACCAAAAATCTGTTTTGGAAATACAGGATAAAGCTTATGTGTATGTCGTGGGTTCGGATAATAAAATAAAAATGACCCCATTCCAGAATGGACAACGTGTCGGTCATTATTACATCGTCGAGAACGGTTTAGAACCCAATTGTAAAGTTGTTTTTGAAGGTGTACATGCCTTGCGCGATGGAATGTCTATCAAACCAAAAGAAGTTAACAATTCGCAAGGAGGGATGAAATAGATGTTCGAAACGTATATTAGGAGACCAATACTTTCTTTGGTTATCTCCATATTTATTACATTATTGGGATTGTTGGCGCTATTTACCTTGCCAATTACACAATTCCCAGATATTGTTCCACCATCTGTGGTCGTGACAGCAAATTACACGGGTGCCAATGCCGAGGTGAGTACCAATGCGGTAGCTATTCCGTTGGAAAGAGCGATCAATGGTGTGGCTGGTATGACCTCCATGAATACGGTATCAACGAATAATGGAACAACATTAATACAAGTATTCTTTAAAGTAGGTGTCGATCCGGATATTGCTGCGGTAAACGTGCAAAATAGGGTTACAACTGTTTTGGATGAACTTCCAGAAGAGGTTATCAAAGCAGGGGTGACTACCGAGAAAGAGGTGAATTCCATGTTGATGTACCTCAATCTTTTCACGGATGATGTAACCGCTGATGAGCGATTCATTTATAATTTCACGGATATTAATATCCTCAAAGAATTAAAACGTATCGAAGGTGTTGGTTTCGCACAGATTATGGGTGCAAAAGATTACGCGATGCGTATTTGGGTAAAACCAGATCGTTTGTCGTCATACTCGATTTCTACAGAAGAATTGGTAGAAGCATTGCGTCGTCAAAATATAGAAGCTGCTCCAGGACAAACGGGTATTTCGTCAGATAAGGCGCGTAACATGCAGCAATATGTATTGCGCTACCCAGGTAAATTTACGGAAGTAGCGGAATACGAAAATATTCCAATTCGTGCGAATGCGGATGGTTCTATTATTCGTGTGAAGGATATCGCCGATGTAGAATTCGGTTCTTTGGACTATGAGATGGTTTCGAAAACGGATGGGCAACCTTCTGCATCTATCATGTTGAAACAATTGCCAGGATCAAATGCGCAGGAGGTTATCCAACGCGTGAAAGATCGTATGGAAGAATTGAAAGGTTCAACTTTCCCTCCGGGAATGACCTATACAATGGGCTATGATGTTTCACGTTTCTTGGATGCATCTATTTCGAAAGTTATTTGGACTTTGATTGAAGCATTTATCTTGGTATTCATCGTGGTATTTGTGTTTCTTCAAAACTTCCGCGCTACTGTGATTCCAATTCTAGCAGTTCCTGTGTGTTTGATTGGTGCACTATTTTTCATGCAAATGATGGGATTCTCTATTAACTTATTGACATTATTTGCATTGGTATTGGCTATTGGTATTGTGGTCGATAATGGTATTGTAGTGGTAGAGGCGGTTTATGCCAAAATGGAAGAAGAGCATATGCAACCCATGGAAGCTACATTGGCGGCGATGAAAGAAGTAGGTACAGCTGTAATTGCGATTACGTTGGTTATGTCAGCGGTATTTGTTCCGGTAGCATTCCTTTCTGGACCTGTTGGTGTTTTCTATCGTCAGTTCTCCTTGACTTTGGCTGCATCTATTGTTATTTCGGGTATTAATGCATTGACATTGACACCAGCATTGTGTGCCTTGATTTTAAAATCACCACATGACGCCAAAGAAAGCAATGGTTTAATGGATCGATTCTTTAAAGGGTTTAATCACTATTACGAGAAAATTGCTGGAGGATATAAAGGTTTATTAAATAAA
The DNA here is from genome assembly GCF_011043515.1 of Sphingobacterium sp. SGL-16. Lineage (NCBI taxonomy): Bacteria > Pseudomonadati > Bacteroidota > Sphingobacteriia > Sphingobacteriales > Sphingobacteriaceae > Sphingobacterium > Sphingobacterium sp. SGL-16. The sequence goes on from NZ_JAAKGQ010000039.1 coordinate 23,981, forward strand.
ATCGCAGGACGTCGCACAATCACATTGGCCACATTAGTTGGAATGTTTGTGTTGACTTATGGTACGATGTCTATTGTTCCTTCTGGATTTATCCCAACAGAAGACCAAGGTATGGTTTACGTTGCGGTGACAACTCCTCCAGGCGCTACTGTGGATCGTACAGAAGCTGTATTGGATGAAGTAGACCGAATTGCACGTGAGATGGATGTAGTAGAAACTGTGTCTACGTTAGCCGGATATAGTATCGTAACGGAAGTATCTGGCGCATCCTATGGTATGGGGATGATTAACTTAAAAGCTTGGGATGATCGTAAGGAAACTGTCGATGATGTTATGGCGATATTGCGAGAGAAAACAGCACATATTGCGGACGCTACAATAGAATTTTTCCCTCCACCTACAGTTCCCGGATTTGGTAACTCTTCAGGTTTTGAAATGCGTCTTTTGGATCGAAGCGGAAATGAAGATTTAAATCAGACCGCTGTTGTGGTGAATGATTTTATTAGAGCATTGGAAGAAGATGAAGTTATCGAATCTGCAAGTACAACTTTTGACGTGGGTTTCCCGCAATATATGTTGGAAATAGATTATGATTTGGCAGCCAAAAAGGGTATTTCGGTAGAGAATGCAATGAATACATTGCAAACTTTATTGGGAAGTCAGTACGCAACCAACTTTATCCGTTATGGACAGATGTACAAAGTAATGGTGCAGTCCGATGCATTTACACGTCAAAAGCCAGAAGATGTTTTAGCACTTTATGTCAAAACTGCTGATGGCGAAATGGTTCCTTACTCATCATTCTTAACGATGAAACGTGTGTATGGGCCGGAACAAATTACACGCTATAACATGTTCAACTCGGCGATGATTACTGGACAGGCAGCAGCAGGATTTAGTTCGGGCCAAGCGATTGAAGCGGTAGAACGAATTGCAGAAACTTTACCACAAGGTTTTGAGATTGAATGGTCGGGTATGACGCGTGAGCAGAAAATTTCGGGTAATCAAGCTGCATATATTTTCTTATTGTGTCTAGTTTTCGTGTATTTATTATTAGCTGCACAATACGAAAGTTTCTTATTACCGATGCCGGTTATTTTGTGTCTTCCAGCAGGTTTGTTTGGTGCGTTCTTGTTCTTGAAAGTTTTGGGATTAGAAAACAACATCTATGCACAGGTGGCATTAGTCATGCTAATTGGATTGTTGGGTAAGAACGCGATTCTAATTGTAGAATACGCGAATCTAAAACGTAAACAAGGGATGGATGTATTGACCGCTTCTATAGAAGGTGCGGTAGCGCGTTTGCGTCCAATTTTGATGACTTCATTTGCATTCGCTGCGGGTTTGATTCCATTAATGTTGGCTACAGGTGCTGGAGCCTTAGGAAACCGAACAATCGGTACGGCTTCAGTAGGAGGAATGGTGATCGGTACTATTATCGGTGTGATTGTAATTCCTGGTTTGGTGGTTTTATTTTCTAAAAGAAAGAAAGCTAAAATAACTAAAGCAGCTACAGTGATTGCAATTTTCAGCTTATTATTTTCAGCGTGTTCTGTTCCGAAGAAAATGAATGAACAAGAGCTGAAAGCAGAACTTCAAACTGATGCAACTCAAATGTTGACTGATTCTATTAGTTTAGCTGACATAAAATGGAATTCCTTTTTCAAAGATCAATACTTAGTTGATTTAATCAACATAGGATTAGAAAATAATCAAGATTTAAGACAAGCAATTCACCGAATAGAAATCGCACAAGCGAATTTCAGACAGCGTAAGTCGGCATTATTGCCGACATTGGATGCGGCGGTCGAAGGTGGAATTCGTAAGTATGGGCATTATACTGAGTCCGGTATAGGTAACTATGATTCTAACTTTTCTGAAAACCTGACGGCTGATGAAAAATTGCCAGAGCCATTTATTCCAGATTATTTTGTAGGTGTTAGGTCTTCGTGGGAAATAGATATTTGGGGCAAACTTCGTCAACGTCGTGAAGCTGCTTATTTGGGCTATTTGGCGGAAAATGAAGCTACACGTCTCGTTGAAACTGAACTTATAACCAGTATTTCATCCGCATATTTTGAATTGATTGCTTGGGATAGAAAAGTAAAAGTTTACGACCGTAATATTGTCTTGCACGAGCGTGCTTTGGAAATCATCGAGGCACAAAAGGAAGCTGGACGATCGGATGAGTTGGCTGTACAACAGTTCAAATCAATTTTGGCAGAATCTCGCGCAAATAGAGCTTTGGCATTGCAAGAGATTATTAAGAATGAGCACCAAATCAATCAATTGTTGGGTAGGGTGTATCAACCCATTAAAAGGTCGGAAGATGCTGTGTTAGAAAATAGTTTGTTTGCAGAAATGACGTTAGGGTCTTTTGATCAATTAATTTCCAATCGGTTGGACATTCGTCAAGCAGCATTTGATTTGAAGCGTGAATACCGGGAGCTGGATGCTGCAAGATTATCATTTTTGCCATCCGTAGCGATTAGTCCTTATTTGGGATTACAATCGTTCAGCTTTGATAAATTATTCAACTTAGATAAATCTGTGGCTTATGGTCTATTTGGCGGAGTAACTATGCCGATTTTGCGTCAGCGTGAATTGAAATCGCAATATGAAGTGATGAAAGCACAGTACGGCATTGCTTTTTTGGAGTATGAGAAAAAAGTATTGAATGCTGTAAATGAAGTGTCACTTGCGGTGGAGACACAAAAGCTTCTCGCCAATCGAGAGCAATTGGTAGATGATCAAGTTAACGCTTTAGTAGCTTCTACAGAAGCGGCAGAAGAATTGTTCATTGCTGGGCGCGTAAGCTATTTGGATATTATCTCCGCTCAAAAAGGAGTTGTCCAAGCACAAATTACAAAAGTGGACATTCAACGTGAAGATTTATTAAATCAAATCGTATTGTATAAGGCGCTTGGTGGGGGTTGGAAATAATTAGTTAATAATTAACAGTTTCTGTGAAAAGTCTCTCTTTATCGAGAGACTTTTTTATTTAAAACCATTCCATTGATGATTTTGGCGTGTTCTTTGTTAAAGACTGTTAAACTATTACTTAAAAACAATCCTAATTTTTATTATTGTAACAGGTTAGTTACATTAATAATAAGAAAGAGGAAGAAATATGAATACAAGCCAGAGACCGACATTACATTTTATCAGCGTATTAATACTAATAATAACAACTACCATCTTTTATAGTTGTAATAAAGGAAAAGCAAAAGAAAAGCAAGATGAAAATTCGGAAAAGCCATTAGCACTCCCGGTGCATGTGGTGGATACGAGTGATGCAGAAACCATCAAAAACTATATTGGAACTATCGAAGGTAAGGTCAATGTAGAAGTTAGACCTCAAGTAGAAGGTATTTTGGAAGAAATTTATGTTGACGAAGGTACTTTCGTTACAAAAGGCCAAAAATTATTTAAAATAGATGCTTCTGCTTATCAAGAAGTATTAAACAATGCTATTGCAAATCAGAATGTAGCGAAGGCGAAGTTAGAAAATGCTAAATTGGAAATTGATCGTTTGAAGCCCTTGGTTTCGAACGAAGTTATTTCGGAAGTACGTTTAAAATCAGCCAAATCCGATTACGATGTTGCGAAAGCGTCGCTTGATCAAGCTACAGCAGCAGTGCGAAGTGCTCAAATTAATCAAGGCTTTACTATTATCACCGCTCCAGTAAGCGGATATATTGGTCGTATTCCTAAACGAATTGGAAATTTAGTTTCAAAAGGAGATAAAGAACCTTTGACAGTACTTTCAGACGTACAAGATGTATATGTTTATTTCTCGATGAATGAATCTGATTTTCTTTATTTTTCAAAGCTGAAAATTAAAGAAGATAGCTTGAATGGTATCAAGAGAAATAATAATGCGCTGAATTTTCCGGATGCTACCTTAATCTTAGCGGATGGGGAAGAATATACGTCTAAAGGAGTAGTGGATGCGATTAATGGTCAGGTAGACCGTACAACAGGGGCTATTTCTTTGCGCGCATCATTCCCCAATCGTGATAATATACTCCGTAATGGTAGTACAGGGACACTGAAAATTTCGGAAATAAAGAAAGGTGTTATTCAAATTCCTCAAGTCGCAACAAGTGAATTACAGGATAAGATTTTCGTACATGTACTCGATGATCAAAATAAAGTATATCGAAAAGCCATCACTATTAACGGAACAAGTAAGAGTAATTATTTAGTATCAAGCGGGTTGGAACTAGGAGACCGCATAGTCTTAACTGGTCTAAACAAAATAACTGAGGGTACGAAAGTTCTACCTTTACATCAATAATTTACTATGACAGGGAGTTTTTACTTTGGTTATTAAGACCAGAGCGGAAATTCTCGTGAATATAATAGAACATTATGTTAAAAACATTTTTAAACAGACCTGTCTTAGCCACCGTTATGTCCTTGATTTTGGTGATTTTGGGGTTAGTAGGTCTGAAAACACTACCAATTACTAGATTTCCTGAAATTGCTCCGCCAAGTGTGGTGGTTTCTTTAAGTTACCCAGGAGCAAACTCTGAAACCGTAGCTGAAAGCGTATTGCTTCCGATCGAAGAAGCAATCAATGGAGTAGAGGATATGATGTATATCCGCTCTTCTGCCACGAATTCGGGATCGGGTTCCGTGCAGGTTTTTTTCAAAACTGGGACCAACCCAGATATTGCTTCAGTCAATGTGCAGACTCGTATTTCTAAGGCTGTAAGTGCTATTCCAGCAGAGGTGAATGATAACGGTATTACCGTTCAGCCTAGACAGAGCGGCGCGATAATGACTATCAATATTTTTTCAGATCGTAATGACTCAGTCTATGACGAAACATTTTTGCAGGCATTTGCTCAGATTAATTTAATCCGTCCGTTGTTGCGGGTGGATGGTGTAGCGCAGGTTTCACGTGTAGGAGCACGTGATTACTCCATGCGTGTGTGGCTGAATCCCGAGAAAATGGCAGTCTATAATATTATTCCCCAAGATGTTACTAAAGCACTGAACGACCAAAATTTTGAGATTGCTCCAGGTAAGTTTGGTGAAACATCGGATGAAGTTTTTGAAACGGTTATCAAACACAAAGGAAGATTTAGTAAGCCAGAGGAATTTGAAAATATGGTCATCAAGACCAATAAGGATGGTTCCATACTTTATCTCCGGGATATTGCACGTATAGAATTTGGAGCGACCAATTTGGGAAGTGATAATAAAGTAAATGGTCATCCAGGTCTTACACTTAATATCACACAAACTAGTGGATCTAATGCGCATGAAATAGATATTGAAGTGCGTAAAGTGTTGGAAGAGATGTCCAGAAATTTTCCCGAAGGTATAAAATATGATATCTCTTATAGTGTACGTGATCAGATTGACCAATCCATCAATCAGGTAAAGAGTACTTTGTTCGAAGCTTTTTTGCTAGTATTTGTTATTGTATATATCTTTTTGCAAGATTTTCGTTCGACACTTATTCCTGCTATCGCCATACCCGTGTCGCTTATCGGTACCTTCTTCTTCTTAAGTCTTTTAGGTTTTTCTCTAAATGTACTTACCATGTTTGCTTTGGTATTAGCCATAGGTATAGTGGTCGATGATGCGATTGTGGTCGTAGAGGCTATACACCAGAAGATGCATGAAACGGGAATGCGCGCTAAAGAGGCGACCATGGAAACTATGACCGAAATCACGGGAGCGATTTTATCGATTACCTTGGTTATGGCTGCAGTATTTTTGCCTGTTGGTTTCATGGAAGGACCTGCGGGTATTTTCTATAAACAGTTTGCATATACCTTGGCTACTGCCATATTGATTTCAGCTTTTAATGCTTTGACTTTATCACCAGCACTTTGTGCTTTATTACTAAAGCCAGTGCATCCCCAAGATATTGCTGAGGAAAAGAAACTGAATAAATTCCAACGATATAGAAATAGATTTTTTACTGCATTTAATGCTTCTTTTGATCGCTTAACTAATAAGTATATTGTTGCTGTTAAATATCTTTTGAGAAAAAGGACAGTGGCATTTGTAGGATTAGCTGTCGTTACCTTTTTAGGAATTGGACTTCTGTATTTTACACCTAAATCATTTATTCCCACGGAGGATGATAGTTTTGTGACGTATTCCTTAGCTATGCCTCCTGGAGCTTCACTTTCACGCACGACAGAAGTATTGCGAAGAGCGGATAGTATTTTGAAAAAACGCGAAGATATTGAAGGAATGACTACGGTCTCTGGTTTTAATGCGATAGATGGAGGAAGCAGTGCCGCTTTTGCAGCAGGGTATATCAATGTGAAACCACATAACAAGCGCAAATCCATTAAAAATATAAATGCATTCATGGATACCATCCGTCAGGATTTGTCGGTGATAAATGAAGCTACTTTTAAAGTGTTTCCACGTCCTACTGTACAGGGTTTTGGAGATTTTGCGGGAGTGCAGTTAGTTCTTCAGGATCGTTTGGGTGGAGATATCCGTGATTTTGATGTCGTTGCTGATTCTTTTATTAATAAAATAAATGATTTGCAAGAAGTTGATAATGCTTATACTTCCTTTAAATCTAATTTCCCACAATATGAGGCCGACATCGATATAGTTAAAGCCAAAAGTATGGGAGTAGATATCAAAGATATGATGAATACTATACGTATGTATTTTGCACGAGTTAGTGCGGGAGATTTTAATAGATTTGGACGTACATATCGTGTATATATGCAGTCAGATTTTGAACATAGAACTGATCCCGAATCGCTTAATTCTATCTTTGTAAGAAATAAAAATGGAGATATGGTTCCGGTTGGTACATTAATGACGTTGAATAAAGTTGTGGGACCAGAATCTATATCACGTTACAATTTATATAATGCTATTACGGTAAATGTAAGTCCTTCTTCGGGTAATAGTACGGGAGATGTGATGGCAGCTATTGAAAAGTTAGCCTCGGAACAATTGCCAGGTAATTATGGCTATGAATGGACGGGAATGTCTTATGAAGAAAGTAAATCAGGTTCGCAGACTATCCTTATTTTTGGTTTAAGTATCTTGTTTATTTACTTCCTATTGTCGGCACAATATGAGAGTTATATCCTTCCTTGGGCCGTAATATTGTCTGTTCCTGTTGGTTTAGTAGGGGTATTTGCAGCTGTTCTTATGGCAGGTCTGGAAAATAATATATACGTACAGGTTGGTCTTATTATGCTTATTGGTCTATTGGCCAAAAATGCCATTCTTATTGTAGAGTTTGCTGTTCAGCAAAGAAACAAAGGATTATCTATATATGATTCTGCTATTGCGGGAGCGAAATTAAGACTGCGCCCTATTTTAATGACTTCATTTGCATTTGTAGCCGGGTTAATTCCTTTAATGTGGACAGTAGGGCCTTCGGCTATTGGTAATCATTCCATTAGTTTTAGTGCAGCTGGGGGTATGTTAGCTGGAGTTGCGTTGGGGATATTTATCATTCCAGTTTTATTTGTAGTATTCAAATCATTGGATGAGCGGGTAAAATTCAAAATGGATAATTAACATGATGAAACGATTTTCAAAAACATTATACTTATTTTGTTTGCTTCTATTTTTAATGACCGGATGTAAGATCGGAGCGAAGTACGAACAACCAAATTTGAAACTTCCTTCCGAATACCGTGGAGGCTTTGAATCCAATGGCGATAGTGCTTTATTCTCCGTAAAATGGAGAGAATTCTTTAATGACCCCTATTTAGTGGGGTTAATTGATTCGGCGTTAGCAAATAATTTTGATATGCGTATTGCATTGAAGAATATTGAAATCGCTAATAGGAACCTCCGGATAAATAAATCGGAATACCTTCCTTCAGTGGATGCGAATATAGGTACTGTCAATAAGCAATACCGTTCTAAGGATTTTTATTCGTCGGCATCTTCCAAGTGGTATGACCAAAAGGGAGAGAAAGCACCAGAATCTTTGTTTACTTATCAATCACAGTTCTCATCAGGACTATCGTTTAGTTGGGAATTGGATGTTTGGGGCAGGATTGCAAATGAAGGGGATATTTTAAAAGCGGATTGGCTCAATACGCAGGAAACTCGTAATGCTGTTCAGACAAAATTGATAGCAGATATTGCATCGGGATATTTTAACTTATTAAAACTGGATGCACAAATCGAAGTAGCCAAGCGTAATCTATCTTTAAATGATAGCACTTTGCGTATGATAAAGTTGCAATTCGATGCTGGTGAAATTACAGCTTTAGCTTTACAACAAACAGAATCCCAACGTTTATTAGCGGCCTCCATGATTCCAGAATTGGAAAAGGATATCGTCATTCAAGAGAATGCGTTGAGGATATTGATAGGAGAGATGCCTAACGCTATAGAACGAGCTGATTCTCTGTCTAACACCTTAGTGAATTTTGATGAACAAAATATTTCTTTAGGAAGTCCATTAGAAATAATTCGAAGACGTCCTGATATTAAAGCAGCGGAATATGATGTTATAGCAGCAAATGCTGATATGAATATTCAACAAATCATGCGTTATCCGCAATTAAGTTTGAGTGGTGTATTTGGCGTGAATTCTATGCTACCTAAAAATTGGTTTAATATTCCAGGGGCACTACTGGGAGGGATTGCAGGCGAATTAACTACTCCAATTTTTAAAAATAAAAAACTTAAAAATATATATGAGGTAGCTAAAATAGACCGGGAAAAAGAAGAGTTAAATTTTCAACGTACAGTCATGGAGGCTGTTTCGGAAGTTTCTAATACTATTACTACAGTAGATAAGCAAAAAGAACAACTAGATTTATCCAATCAGCGTGTTGCTAATTCGCAATTAGCAGTGAAAAATGCTTTATTATTATTTAAAAGCGGCTATGCGACCTATCTTGAGGTAATTACTGCTCAAAGTAATGCGTTGAAAAGTGAATTGGATTTATTAGAGATTAAACAAAAACAATTAAATAGTTATGTGTCTCTTTATCGCGCCTTGGGTGGAGGATGGGATTAGGTTTTATTTTGAAACGAAAAATAAAACTCAGATTCACAATTATTTATAGTTTCTATAAAAAAAATTCCTTTCAAACCCTTGGAGTCAATGCCTAAAAGTTTCTATCTTTGCACCACTCCGCAAGGGAGCAGCGGTTCTTCGGAGCCATGAAATACAAAGCTAGAAGCGGTTTAAACTGAGAAATCAGTGGAAACAAAAAGCCATCCCTGACGGGAGGTAAACAAAAAAAAACTTCAAATAAAATTTGCGGTTTAAAATA